>NZ_JBSFJV010000112.1:0-24155 GCF_053598235.1 Kitasatospora sp. NPDC001159 | reverse complement strand
CAGCCTCCCCCCGCGAGGCTGCCCCGACCGGTGGGGGTATCCGGGACTCGGTGTCGGGCCACCGCGGCCGACCGGCCGGGGCCCGAACGAAGCGGCCGGAGCGGCGAAAGCGCACCGGCCAGAGAACTCTGCACCACGAACACATGACTGTTCGAGCATTCCGGGGGGTTGTGAGACACTTCCGTCCGTCTCAACGCCATGACCTGGGGTTTGAGACACCAGGCCGCTGAGGTTGGAGAAGGGGACACCGAACGGCCCGGGCCGGGCGCGCACCTCCTGCCCTGACCCCCGTGCCCCGTCTCGCGACCTTGGAGGGCCGCATTGGCTTCCGCCTGGAAAGAACTGCCCGAGGAGCTGCCCCAAACCGCCCGACAGCTGGCGGAGGAACTCCGGGCCATCAAGGACGCCGCCGGCCTCTCGCTGGCCGAGCTGGCCACCCGGACCCACTACAGCCGGGCCTCCTGGGAGCGCTGGCTGAACGGCAAGCGGGTGGTGACCGAGCAGGCGCTGGAGGCGCTGGTCGGGGCGGTGGAGTGCGACGCCGCGAAGCTGCGGCGACTGTGGCGGCTGACGGTGGAGCCCGCCGCGGAGCCGACGGCCGAGATGCTGGCCGCTGACGCGCCTTCCGCTGCCGCGCATCCCGTCGACGAGCCTCCCGTCGACGGGCCCGCGGCGGCCGATCCGGCCGGGGAGCCCACGGCCGACGAACTGATGAGCGACGGGCCGGCGGCCGAGCCGGCTGACGGGCCCGCCGTCCCCTGGTGGCGTCGGCCGGCCGCGCTGATCTCGGGTGCGTCGGTGCTGGCACTGCTGCTGGTGCTGGTCGGCCTGCGGGTCGCCCGGCACGACGGCCAGGCCTCGGCGGCCGGCGACCCGCCCCCGCCCGCCGTCCCCACCGCCCAGCCCGTCCCGTCCGAGGCCGCCTGCCAGGCCGTCGGCTGCGCCCACAAGGACCCCCAGAAGACCGGCTGCGGCAAGGACGCCCGGACACTGCAGACCCAGGTCATCGGCAAGGTCGTCGTCTACCTCCGCTACAGCCAGAAGTGCCAGGCCGCCTGGTCGGCGATCACCGAGGGCGAGCCCAAGGACTACGCGGTGATCACCGACAGCAACGGGGACAGCGAGACGGCCCTCATCCACTGGGGCTACGACAACCACTCGGCGATGCTGAACGCCGCGGACCCCGGGGTCGGCTTCCAGGTCTGCGGCTACCAGCCGGCCGGACACGACTGCACCGCGACCGTCGTCAACCTGGCCGCGGCGGTGGCCTCCACCCCGATCCCGATCGGTCCCCTCTCGCCGCCCCCGGGCACCGTGGCCCCGGCGACGCCGGGCGACTCGGCGAGCCCGGTCCAGCCGTCGGCCGCCGGTCCGGCCCAGGCCTCGCCGAGCCCGTCCGCGTCCGCGTCCGCGAACTAGTCCAGGTAGCCGCGGAGCTGCCCGGCGTAGGCGTGGTCGCGGAGCTTGACCAGGGTCTTGGACTCGATCTGGCGGATCCGTTCCCGCGTCACGCCGAACACCGCGCCGATCTCCTCCAGCGTGCGCGGGCGCCCGTCGTCCAGCCCGTAGCGGAGCTGGACGACCTGGCGCTCCCGCTCGCCGAGGGTGGCCAGCACCGCGTCCAGGTGCTGGCGCAGCAGCAGGAAGGTCGCGGACTCGGCGGGCGAGGCGGCGTCGGCGTCCTCGATCAGGTCGCCGAGCGCGACGTCGTCCTCCTCGCCGACCGGGGTGTGCAGCGAGATCGGCTCCTGGGCCAGCCGGAGCACCTCGCGCACCCGCTCCTCGGTGAGTTCCAGGGCGGTGGCGATGTCGGCCGCGGTCGGCTCCAGGCCGCGTTCCTGCAGCAGCGTGCGCTGGACCCGGACCACGCGGTTGATCAGCTCGACCACGTGCACCGGCACCCGGATCGTCCGGGCCTGGTCGGCCAGCGCCCGGCTCATCGCCTGCCGGATCCACCAGGTCGCGTAGGTGGAGAACTTGTAGCCGCGGGCGTAGTCGAACTTCTCCACCGCCCGGATCAGGCCGAGGTTGCCCTCCTGGATCAGGTCCAGCAGGGTCAGCCCGCGGCCGACGTAGCGTTTGGCGACGGACACCACCAGGCGCAGATTGGCCTCGATCAGGCGGCGCTTGGCGATCCGGCCGAGGACCACCAGGGTGTCCAGCTCTCGGGCCAGCGGGTCGGGCGGCGGCGGGTCGCCGTTCAGCCGCTCCTCGGCGAACAGGCCGGCCTCGATCCGGCGGGCCAGGTCGACTTCCTCGGCGGCGGTGAGGAGTCGGATCCGGCCGATTTCGCGCAGGTACTGGCGCAGCAGGTCGGCGGCCGGGCCGCCGGGCTCGGGCGACTCGGGCGGCTCGTCCTCGTCGTCGGGCTCGGGCTCGGGCTCGGGCTCGGGCCCGGCTTCCGGCTCCGGGGCGGGATCCGGGCTGTCGGGGTGGCCCTCCGGCAGGCCCTGGGCGGGGATCCGGGCGCCGTGCGGGGGCGCCGCCCCGGCCCGGCTGTGGTCCGTCTCCTGCTCCCCGGCCGGTTCGGCGGGTTCGGTTCGTCTGCTGGCGGTGGTCGCTGCGGCAAGGCCTTGGTCCACGGGCATCCCCTCGGGGCGGGCGCGACTCTGGCGGACCCGCGCTGTACGGAGGTGGGACGCCCTCCAGTGTGCGGTACGCCACACTCCGCGGCCGAGACTCGTGCGCCGACTTTCTGCGCAGCAGGCCCGGAAGGTCCTACAGCGCCGCGGCGCCCCGGCTGCGGAGCTGCTGCCCGTACTGCTGGAGCTGCCACAGCTCGGTCTGCACCGCGTGCAGCTGCTCGGCGTCGGCCCGGTGGCCGAGCCGCTGGAGGTAGGCGCGGACCTCGTTGACCCGCCGGTCCACGGCCAGCAGGCGCAGCTTGACCAGGAACTCCCCCGCGTAGACCGCGTCCGCCTTGCGGCGCGAGCGCACCGGCTCGACGGTCAGCTCGGTCACCAGCGAACGCACCTGGTCGTCCGGGGACGCCTCGCGCACCGCGCCGGTGAAGTCGGGCACGGTCGCCCCGTACGCGGCGCCGCCGGCCTTGGCGATGGCCTGCCGGACGGCGGTGTAGGGCGGGGTCGGGAACTCGTCGTCGCCGTAGTGGTCGAAGGCCGGGCTGACCAGGTCCGGGTGCTGGAGCGCCAGCTTGAGCAGCTCCCGCTCGACGAACTGGGCCGGGTCGCGCGGGTTCAGCCGGAAGGAGGGCTGCGCGGGGCGCTGCGGCTGGACCGGCTCGGGGCGGCGCTGGGCGGCCGCGCCGCGCGGGTTCTGCTGGCGCTCGCGGTCCCAGCGGGCCAGCTGGCCGACCCGGCGGACCACGAAGGGCTCGTCCAGGATGCCGAGCATGCCGGCCAGGCGGACGGCGTACTCGTGCTGGATCGAGCGGTCCTTGATCTTGGCGACGATCGGGGCCGCCTCCTCCAGGGCCGCCGAACGCCCCTCCGGGGTGTCCACCCGGTGCCGGGCCACCACCGAGTTCAGCGCGAACTCGAACAGCGGGACCGGGTTGTCGATCAGCTGCTTGACCGCCTCGTCGCCATGGGCCAGGCGCAGCTCACACGGGTCCATGCCGCCCGGGCTGACCGCGATGGAGGTCTTGGCGGCGAACTTCTGGTCGTCCTCGAAGGCGCGCAGGGCGGCCTTCTGGCCGGCCGCGTCGCCGTCGAAGGTGAAGACCGTCTCGCCCCGGTACTGCGAGGTGTCCATCAACAGTCGGCGGATGATCTTGATGTGGTCCTCGGCGAAGGCGGTGCCGCAGGTGGCCACCGCCGAGGTCACCCCGGCCAGGTGACAGGCCATCACGTCGGTGTAGCCCTCGACCACCACCGCGCGGCCCGACTTGGCGATCTCCTTCTTCGCCAGGTCGATGCCGTACAGCACGTGGGACTTCTTGTAGATCGGCGTCTCGGGGGTGTTCAGGTACTTCGGACCGTTGTCGTCCTCGCGCAGGCGACGGGCGCCGAAGCCGACCACCTCGCCCGCGATGTCCCGGATCGGCCAGACCAGCCGGCCCCGGAAGCGGTCGATCAGACCGCCGCGCTGGCCCTGCGAGGCCAGGCCGCCGAGAAGGATCTCCTTGTCGGTGAAACCCTTGCCGCGCAGGAAGCGGACCAGGTGCTCCCACCCCGCGGGGGCGTAGCCGACGCCGAAGGTCTTCGCGGCCCCCTCGTCGAAACCGCGCTCGGCCAGGAAGCGGCGGCCGATCTCCGCCTCCGGCGAGGCCAGCTGCTCCTGGTAGTAGGCGGCGGCCACCTTGTGCGCCTCGACCAGGCGGGTCCGCTCGCCCTGCTGGTGGCGGGGGCTGTAGCCGCCCTCCTCGTAGCGCAGGGTGATGCCGGCCTGGGCAGCCATCCGCTCGACGGCCTCGGCGAAGGTGAAGTGCTCGATCTTCATCAGGAAGGCGATGGTGTCGCCGTTCTCCTGGCAGCCGAAGCAGTGGAAGACGCCCTTGGCGGGGTTCACGTAGAAGGAGGCGGACTTCTCGTCGTGGAAGGGGCAGACGCCCTTGTACTCGCCGCCGCCACCGTTGGTCAGCTGTACGTAGTCGCCGACCACCGCGTCGATCGGCAGTGCGCTGCGCACTGCCTGTACGTCTTCGTCCCTGATCCGCCCGGCCACCCCGGAAGTCTACTGGGGCTGCCGGGCTTTCGAGCCGTGGTGCGCGGCCGGTGCCGCTTCCGCGCTCACGCCCAGGCGGCGCCGACGAGTTTGGCGTGCAGGGCCAGGGCCGAGGCGTCCGTCAGGGTGGCGATCTGGTCGATGACCGTGCGCAGGGCCGCGCGGTCGTCCTCGGCCTCGCGGTACATCGCCGCGAACACCGGGTCCAGCCCCTCGGGGGCACGCTGGGTCAGCACGTACGCCAGCTCGGCGATCACGATCCGCTGGCGGGCCCGCAGCTGGGCCTGCTCGTCGCGCTGCATGACGAAGCGCACGGCGACCGCCTTGAGCACCGCGCACTCCAGCCGGACGCCCCTCGGCACCACCAGCTCGGCGGCGTAGCGGGTGAGCCGGCCCGGGCCGTAGCGGGCGCGGGTGGCCTGCTCGGCGGCCAGGCAGAAGCGGCCGATCAGCTGGCTGGTGAGGTCCTTGAGCCCGGCGCGGGCGCGCGCCGTGCCGTCGTAGCCGTTCGGCCACCAGTCCTGGGCGAGCAGCCGGTCGAGGGCGGCGGCCAGCTCCTCCGGCTCGGCGTCCGGGGCGTAGCGCTCCGCGACCTTGAACAGCTCGGCGCGCTCGCTCGGGGCACGCAGCGCGGCCGGGTCGATGTGGCCGGCCTGGAGACCGTCCTCGACGTCGTGGGTGGAGTAGGCCACGTCGTCGGACCAGTCCATCACGGTGGCCTCGAAGCACTTGCGCCCGGCCGGGGAGCCGGCCCGCAGCCAGCGGAAGACCGGCAGGTCGTCGGCGTAGACGCCGTACTTGGGCGAAGCCGGGTCGGTGGGGTGGGCGCCCTTCGTCCACGGGTACTTGGTGGCGGCGTCCAGGGCTGCCCTGGTCAGGTTGAGGCCGACGCTGCGGCCGGGCCAGGGGGCGAGCCGGGCAGCGGGCTGGTCCTCCGGCGGCGCGAAGCGCTTGGGTTCGAGCCGGGTGAGGATGCGCAGCGACTGGGCGTTGCCCTCGAAACCGCCGCAGGCCTCGGCGGCCTGGTCGAGGGCCTCCTCGCCGGTGTGCCCGAAGGGCGGGTGGCCGATGTCGTGGGCCAGGCAGCCGGTCTCCACCAAGTCCGGGTCGCAGCCCAGGGCGGCGCCCAACTCCCGCCCGACCTGGGCGCATTCGAGCGAGTGGGTGAGCCGGGTGCGCGGGAAGTCGCTGCGCATCGGGGCGACCACCTGGGTGGTGCCGGCCAGCCGGCGCAGCGCCGCCGAGTGCAGCACCCGGGCGCGGTCGCGCTGGAACGCCGTACGGCCGGGGCGCTTGTCCGGTTCGGGGAGCCAGCGGGCCTCGGCGGCGTGGTCGTACGGGAGCGGGGCGGCGAGGCGGTGCGTGCTGTCGTCCATATCAAGCTCACCGTACGCCGCGCCCCCGACACGCGGGGAGTGCCGCGCGCGAAGGGGTACGGGCCGGGGCGTGAATGGTGGGCGGCGCGCGGGTGTCCGCCCCCGCGGATCGCTCGCACCCGGACGGCCCGGTTCCGGGGCCGCCCGCGGGCGCGGTCAGCCCCGGACGGCCTTCAGCACTGCGGCGGCCAGCGCCTCCTGCCCCCTGGCATTGGGGTGCACCGGCGCCAGCCCCCGGGTCGGGAAGGGCGGCTCGACCCAGCGGGCGTCCTCCCCCGCGCACATGTCGTGCCCGGCCGAGGGGCCCGCGGTGTCCACGAACACCGCCCCGGCGGCCTCCGCCCGCTTCTTGAGCATCCCGTTGAGCTGCTGCTCCTTCTCCACCAGGAAGCCGAGGTCCGACGGCGCGACCGCCCGGCCGAGCACCGGCGCGCAGCGCGCCGGGTCGGCCGGGAGCAGCGCCGGGTAGCCGACCACGTAGACCCGGGCCTGCGGGGAGCGCCGCCTGATCTCCTGGAGGATCTGGGACACCTGCTCTCCGGTCGCGTCCACCCGGGCCTGGAGCTGGTCGTTGCCACCGGAGGAGTAGTGCTCCCGGCAGGGCGCGTCCGCGCGGTCGTCGCCGACCAGGCCCTTCACCGCGTCCACCAGGTTCTCCTTGGCGCACTCGGTGACGACCTGCATGAAGCCCGCGTCGTTGCCGCCGATCCCGACGGTGACCAGCCGGGTGGCCGGGGTCAGCGCGTCCAGCTGGGCCGGGTTGGGCCCGCCGTCGGTCTTCTGCGGGGCCCGCAGGTCCCCGGTGCGGGCGCCGCTGCAGCTGACGTCGCGGAACTGCGCGGGTGCCAGGTCGAGCGCCTTCGCCACCAGGGCGGGGTAGTTGACCCCGGAGCGGAAGCAGCCGCTCGGCTCGCCGACCTGCGGGGCGATCTTCATCCCGGCCGTGTACGAGTCGCCGAGCGCCACGTAGGGGCCGGTGGGGGTCGGCGTGGGGGTCGGGGTCGCCTCGGCGGCCGCCCGGCCTGGCAGCGCGCCCGCGAAGCCCGCCCCCGAACCGTCCGAACCGCCCCCACCGCTGCATCCGGCCAGTAGCAGGGCGGCCAGCCCGGCCGTCACGGCGACGGTCGGGCGTGTGGTCCTCGGCATGGCGTCCCCCCGGGGGTACGAGTCACAGGCTCCGTACGGCGGCCCGTCCCCCGGGCACCTCAGGGTCCAACGTACCGGCGGCGCCGATGACTCCCGGCCGGGAGGACCTACTCCGCGCCGCCGTTACTCCGCGCCGCGCTCGTGCTCGGCGAGGAACTCCTCGAAGCGCCGCCCCAGCTCGTCCGCCGAGGGCAGGTCGACCGGCTCGGCTAGCAGGCTCTCCCGGCCCTCCGCGCCCGCGACCGCGTCGTACTGGCCCTCCATGCTGCGGATCGCCGAACGCAGCTCGCCGTCGCCCTGGGCCAGCTGCTCCTCGATGTCGGCGTAGACCTCGCCGACCCGCTCGCGCAGCTGCTGGCCGGGCAGCACCAGGCCGGTGGCGGACTGCACCGCCTCCAGGATCAGCACGGCGGCGGCCGGGTAGGCCGAACGGGCCACGTAGTGCGGGACGTGCACGGCGAAGCCCAGCACGTCGTGCCCGGCCTCGGCGAGCCGGTACTCCAGCAGCGCCTGGGCGCTGCCGGGGACCTGTGCCTGCTCGAACCACTGCGGGTAGCCCGGGGCGAGGTCGAGCCGGTTGCCGTGCGGCGTCAGGCCGACCGGGCGGGTGTGCGGCACGCCCATCGGGATGCCGTGGAAGTCCAGGGCGAGACGGACCTCGAATCGGTCGACCAGCTCGCGGACGGCGCGCGCGAAACGCTCCCACTCGACGTCCGGCTCAGGGCCGCTGAGCAGCAGGAACGGCGCGCCGGCGGCGTCGCGGACCAGCTGGAGCAGGATCTCCGGCGGGTCGTAGGACGTCCACTGGTCGCGGTCGAAGACCATCGCGGGGCGGCGGGCCCGGTAGTCGACCAGGCGGTCGTGGTCGAAACGGGCCACCACCTGCGGCGATCCCGTCTCCAGCAGGTGGGCCACCACCTGGCCGCCGGCCTCCCCGGCGTCCATGAAGCCCTCGAAGTGGTGGAGCAGCACCAGGCCGGCTCCGGTGTCGCGCAGCTCCGCGGTGGCTGCGGCCACCGCGGCCACGCCCTGCTGATCCAGCTCGTACAGCGCCTGGAAGTCACGCACCGCGCACCCATCCCCGTTCTCTGCTCGTCCCGGTCCGCCCGGCTTCTCGTCCTCTCCAGCGTGCCGGGCGGCGCCGGAATTCCCGCTGCGGCGAACGGCCCGTCGGACGACCGGGCGGACCGCCCGGTCGACCGCCCGTCGGGCGGCTCGCCCGAGGCCGCCGCCGACCGCTCCGGACCATGATCGCACCCGAAGGAAAAGCCCCTGGTCACGGGTGCGCAGAGGGCCGTTCCGGGGCGCTCCGGGTCGGCCCGCGCCGCCATTCGCGTGCCGCGAAGTGACGCATTGCCTTCTGACGGGTATCGTCCTCTCGCTGCCTCGCATCGTCGCGTCGTCGTCACGTCGTCCGTAACGCCGTCGATCACGACCCGGATCGGTGCTCGGGCAGCCACCCACGACGCACCTTGCCTTCACCTGGCCGCCTGCTTCCCTTCGCGCACTCGTTTCCTTCTCGGCCATTTCGCGGACGCACACTGTCCCCTCGCACTTCCCGCCGGACCGGTCCGAGGACCCGTGTCCGTTCCGGCACCCTGCGCCGCCCGTTCCGGGCCGCCGCCCCCCGCCCCGCCCGACCGGAATCCTCCGGCGTACACGGGTACCCGGAGGGCGGTAACCGGAGCGGGGCGAGTCCACCGCACCCCGTGCCGCACCCCGGCGCGGGAGGCACCCTACGACCGATGAAGGACCGAAGGTTCCGTGCCCGTACCTGTCATCCTCACCGGCCGCACCGTGCGGCTGGAGCCCCTCGCCGCGCACCACGCCGAGGCCATCGCCACGGCCGGCGCCGAGGACCGTACGACCTACGCCTTCACCCCCGTCCCGCACGGCCTGGAAGCCGCCCGCGACTACATCGCGCGGGCGCTCGCCGACCAGGCAGCGGGCCGGTCGCTGCCGTTCGCGACGGTGAACGTCGCCGACGGCCGGGTGGTCGGCTCCACCCGGTTCCTGGAACTCGACTACTGGCAGGGCCCGATGGTCTGGCCGCCGGTGCCCGGCGTGCCGTTCGGCGATCCGGAGACGGCCGTCCCGGACGCGGCCGAGATCGGCAACACCTGGCTCTCGCCGCGTGCCCAGGGCACCGGCATCAACACCGAGGCCAAGCTGCTGATGCTGCGGCACGCCTTCGAGACCTGGGGCGTGCAGCGGATCTCGCTGCGCGCGGATGCCCGCAACCTGCGCTCGCGGGCCGCGATCGAGCGGCTCGGCGCGACCTCCGAGGGCGTCCGCCGGGCGCACTCGCGCGGGCTGGACGGGGTGGTGCGCTCGACCGCGTTCTACTCGATCCTGGACTCCGAGTGGCCTGCCGTCCGGGACATCATCGAGCTGCGGATCGCCGCCGCCACCTCGCCGAGCGCCCCGGATCCGGCGATCAACCAGGAGTGCCTTAGACAAGGCGGCAGCGGCGCCGGGCAGCTGATGATCACGGCCTGAGCGGCCACCGTTCGCCGGTGGCGGCGGTCTTCAGGATCCAGGCGAGGACCGCCGCGCCGTGGGGGTCCTCAGGCAGTACCGGCCAACGGTTGTGGCTCGTCTCGGCAATCGCCGAGACCGGCCGCCAGCCGCCGCGGACCCGGGTGACCGCAACCTCCCAGACCGGATGGCCGTCCTTCGGGCGGCAGACCCTGACCGAACCACCGTGGGTGTGCACCGCCCAGCGGTGGTCCAGCGCGTCCGTGTGCCTCCCGGCCCGGATGCGCTGCCACTGCTCGTCGGTCCACTCCACGTCGGGGACGGGATGCCGGCGCGGAACCAGCATGTCCGCGCGGCCCCGGCCACCGGTGATGCCACCCGGTTCCGGGAACGCCCAGGCCGGGAGCGGTTCGCGGGCAGCCATCCAGGCTGCGGGGATGCCGACGGTACCGGTGCAGGCGGCGACCACCCCGCCGGTGATCGCGGCCACGGTGTCCATGTCGCCTCCCGCCGCGATCGCCTCCCACACGGCCGCCCGGTAGTCGGTCAGCCGTCGGGCGGCGCACCACAGGGCGTACGGGACGGTGTCGGCGGCGGAGGTCCGGCTGCCGTTGCCGAGCACCTTGGCGGCGACCAGCGGGTCCGGCTCGGCGAGCAGGGCGATCGCCTCGGACAGGCCGTCGTGGACGGCGCCCAGCGGGGTGTGGTGGAGGACCCGCCCCAGGAAGCTGCTCGGGGTCATCCTGACGCCCCTCCCCACCTGGGCCGCGAAGGCGGCGGCCACCGCGACGGCGATCGCGCCGTCGACGGCTTGCGGATGGGTGTGGGTGATCAGCGCGGACTCGACGGCCGGGCGGATCGCCTTCGTCGGGTCATCGGCGTACGCCGCCCCCAGCGGGGCGACCCGCATCGCGGCGCCGTTGCCGTACGAGCCCTGGCCGTCGAAGAGTTCGGCGGCCAGCGCCTCGGCGTCGCCGCCCTCGCGGATCAGCCGGAGCAACCGGTTGGCGGCCGGGCCGTAGCCGCGGTCGAAGTCGTGGCGGCGGGCGAAGGCGTGGGTGAGGTCGAAGGTGTCGATCGCGCCGCGTTCGCGGTGGGCGGCGTACACCGAGCAGGCCATCTCGGTGTCGTCGGTCCACGGCCAGGGGCCGGGCGGTTCGGTGCGGGGGGCGAAGTGGGCCCGGGCGGTTTCCGGGACGAAGAACTGGGCGCCGAGGGCGTCACCGACGGAGAGGCCGTTGAGCGCGTCGAGCGCGGGGCCGTTGGGTTCGGTCATCATGTGGGCCCAAGCTCAGCCGCTGGACCGCCGCTTCGTCAACACCATTGCGCCGACGCCCCCGACACCTCCGATCCGGGCGGGCAGCACTCGGGGCATGACCCGCGCGAACCCCCTCGACCCCGTCGTCCTGCTCGGCGCCGACCAGCAGCACATCGCCACCCGGGCGCAACTGCGCCAGCTCGGCGTGCCCTCCGGCACCATCGCCCACCGGCTGCGGCCGGGTGGGCCCTGGCAACAGGTGCTGCCGCGGGTGATCTGTTTGCACAGCGGTAGGTTGACGGTCCATCAGAAGCTGCGGGCGGCCCTGGCGTACGCGAGCCCGAAGGCGTGGCCCCGGTGCTGCCCGAGCTGACCGCCCTGGTCACCACCGGCCCGCACGGTCCGCACGGCCGGATCAGCTGGCGTCGGGCGCGGTGAACCCTCCCGCCGCCGAGGCGTGTCGCGCCCCGGCCGCCTCGGCGGCGGCGACGATCCGCCGCAGTTCGGCGAGATGGGCGTCGAGGGCGGCACGGCCCGCACGGGTGGCGGCGAGCCAGGTGCGCGGACGCTTGCCGACGTAGCCCTTCTTGACGGCCAGGTAGCCGGCCTCTTCGAGGGCGGTCGCGGCCTTGCTGAGGACGGAGTCTGAGACCTCGCAGTGGTCCCGGACGGCGCCGAACTCGGCCTCCCGGCAGGCACCGAGGAAGCCGGCCACCGAGGAACAGCCGCTCAGCAGCGGGGGTCGATCTCCTGGAAGGTCGCGTAGTGGTCCGGGGACCAGTACTGCTCGCCCGAGCCGCCGGTGACGACCCGACGGGTGCCGCGGTCGTTGGAGCCCGGGGTGACCACGGTGAACTCGTGGTAGTAGCCGTCGGCCTTCTTCGGCAGGCGGCTCTCGCGGTTCTCGAAGACGATGCCGTCGCGGTTGTACGGGTAGGGGCCGTTCTTGGCGATCAGGGCGAGGGTGTCCTGGGCCTGGCTGGGGAGCTTGGTGCGGCAGACGTCGGCCAGCGCGGGGTCGGCGGGGACCCAGCTGCCGCCGGGGGCGGGGGTGCCGCCGCCGGACGGCGGGGAGGGCTTGGGGGCCGAGGGCTTCGCCGCGGTGGTGGCGGCGCTCGCGGCGGCCTTGGGGTGGCTGCTGCCGCCCTTGCCGGCGAGCAGGTAGCCGGCTCCGGCGAGGACCGCCAGGATCAGGACGGCCACGACGACGAGAGGGCTCTTGCTTCTGGTCATGCGGTCCAGCTTGGCAGGCGACGGCGGCCCACCTGGCCGGCCACACACGTGGCCGAGGCCGCACCGGGTGCCGCAACCGGTGCCGCGCGCGGCCGTGCGCAGACGTACGGCCGGACGGGGACGGACGCCGTTGTCCGTCCCCGCCCGGCCGTGTTACGTACGCCGGTTCTCCTGCGCCGAGCTCCGGTGTACGCCCTCCCGACGGGAGGGTGAGCGGTCAGTCGTACCCGCGCTTGAGTAGGGGATGCCTACCCTCTCAGCGCGAGTCGCTGCCCGCCGACTCGATGGCGGCGCGGCCGGCCTCCAGGCGCGCCACCGGGATCCGGAAGGGGGAGCAGGAGACGTAGTCCAGCCCCACCTCGTGGAAGAAGTGGACCGAGTCCGGGTCGCCGCCGTGCTCGCCGCAGACGCCGAGCTTGAGGTCGGGGCGGGTGGCCCGGCCGGCCTCGACGGCGTGCCTGACCAGCGAGCCGACGCCGTCGCGGTCGATGGTCTCGAACGGGGAGACCCCGAAGATGCCCTTCTCCAGGTAAGCGGTGAAGAACGAGGCCTCCACGTCGTCCCGGGAGAAGCCCCAGACGGTCTGGGTCAGGTCGTTGGTGCCGAAGGAGAAGAACTCGGCGGCCTCGGCGATCTGACCGGCGGTCACCGCGGCGCGCGGCAGCTCGATCATGGTGCCGAGCTTGATGTCCAGGTGGACGCCGGTGGACTGGGCGACCTCGGCGAGCACCCGCTCGCACTCGTCGCGGACCAGCTCCAGCTCCTGGACGGTGCCGACCAGCGGGATCATCACCTCGGGGCGCGGGTCCCCGCCGGCCAGCTTGCGCTCGGCGGCGGCCTCGGCGATGGCACGGACCTGCATGCCGAACAGGCCGGGGATGACCAGGCCGAGGCGCACGCCGCGCAGGCCGAGCATCGGGTTCTGCTCGTGCAGCTTGTGCACCGCCTGGAGCAGGCGCAGGTCGTTCTCGTTCGGGTCCTTGCGGGCCTCGGCGAGGGCGACGCGCACCGACAGCTCGGTGATGTCCGGCAGGAACTCGTGCAGCGGCGGGTCGAGCAGGCGGACGGTGACCGGCAGGCCGTCCATCGCCTGGAAGAGCTCCAGGAAGTCGCCCTTCTGCAGCGGCAGCAGGGTCGAGAGGGCGAGCTCGCGGTCCTTGTCGTTGTCCGCGAGGATCAGGTGCTCGACCTCCTTGCGGCGCTCCTCACCGAGGAACATGTGCTCGGTGCGGCACAGGCCGATGCCCTGGGCGCCGTAGCGGCGGGCGCGCGAGCCGTCCTCGGCGTTGTCGGCGTTGGCGCGCACGGCCAGGCGGCGGCGGCCGTCGGCGTGCGACATCAGCCGGTGGACGGCCTGGACCAGCCCGCCCTGGACGTCGGCGCCGGCGTGCAGGGTGCCCTCGAAGTACTCGACCACGGGGGACGGCAGGACCGGCACCTCGCCGATGTAGACCTTGCCCGTGGCGCCGTCGATCGAGACGACGTCGCCCTCGTGGACCACCAGGCCGTCGGAGGTGGTGAACTTGCGGGCCTTGGTGTCGACCTCCAGCTCCTCGGCGCCGCAGACACAGGTCTTGCCCATGCCGCGGGCGACGACGGCGGCGTGCGAGGTCTTGCCACCGCGCGAGGTGAGGATGCCCTCGGCGGCGATCATGCCGTCCAGGTCGTCCGGGTTGGTCTCGCGGCGGACCAGGATGACCTTCTCGCCGGAGCGGGACCACTTGACGGCGGTGTAGGAGTCGAAGACGACCTTGCCGATCGCGGCGCCCGGCGAGGCGGCGAGGCCCCAGGCGATCTGCTTGGACTCGGCGGTCGGGGCGAAGCGCGGGAACATCAGCTGGGCCAGCTGGCCGCCGGTGACCCGCATCAGGGCCTCGTCCAGGTCGATCAGGCCCTGGTCGACCAGCTGGACGGCAATCCGGAAGGCGGCCGCGGCGGTGCGCTTGCCGACCCGGGTCTGCAGCATCCAGAGCTTGCCGCGCTCGATGGTGAACTCGATGTCGCAGAGGTCGCGGTAGTGGTTCTCGAGCTTCTGCATGATCGCCATCAGCTCGTCGTACGACTTCTTGTCGAGCTTCTCCAGCTCGGACAGCTGCAGCGTGTTGCGGATGCCGGCGACGACGTCCTCGCCCTGGGCGTTGGACAGGTAGTCGCCGTAGACGCCCTGGGCACCGGTGGAGGGGTCACGGGTGAAGGCGACGCCGGTGCCGGAGTCCTCGCCGAGGTTGCCGAAGACCATGGTGCAGACGTTGACCGCGGTGCCGAGGTCATTCGGGATGCGCTCCTGGCGGCGGTACAGCCGGGCGCGGTCGCCGTTCCAGGAGTGGAAGACGGCGTGGACGGCGAGGTCCATCTGCTCGCGCGGGTCCTGCGGGAAGGCCCGGCCGGTCTCGCGCTCGACGATGCCCTTGAACACCTCGACCAGTTCCCGGAGGTCGGAAGCGTCCAGGTCCAGGTCGTTGACGGTGCCCTTGGCGTGCTTGGCCTCGTCCAGTGCCTCCTCGAACAGCTCGCCGTCGACGCCCAGCACGGTCTTGCCGAACATCTGGACCAGGCGGCGGTAGGAGTCCCAGGCGAAGCGCTCGTTGCCGGACTGGGTGACGAGGCCGACCACCGAGGCGTCCGAGAGGCCGATGTTCAGGACGGTGTCCATCATGCCGGGCATGGAGAACTTCGCGCCGGAGCGCACCGAGACGAGGAGCGGGTTGTCGGCCTGGCCGAGCTTCTTGCCCATCTCCTGCTCGAGGGCGTCCAGGTGGGCGCTGATCTCCTCGTGCAGCGAGGCCGGCTCGCTACCGGTCTCCAGGAAGACCTTGCAGGCCTCGGTGGTGATGGTGAACCCCGGAGGGACCGGGAGGCCCAGGTTGGTCATCTCGGCCAGGTTCGCGCCCTTGCCACCAAGAAGATCCTTGAGGTCCTTGTTTCCTTCGGTGAAGGAGTAAACAAACTTCTGCTGGGACGGCACGGGTCGGTCTCCTCGTACGCGGTTGCCCTGACGCCGGAGAACATACCCATTTCGAAGGCACTTCTCTGCCCTGAATAGGCCACACGAGGCCGGTACCCGGGGGTAACCCGCTAGATCGAATGCGCATAAAGGCGTTCACCTATGTTGGTGAAATCGTCCGCCTGACGCTAGCCAGCCTTCAAGTCTTGAACACAACGAAACCTGAAGATCGCCCGATTCGGACGCTGGGTAGCAGTCGTGCGTCCGTCGCGTTGCCCCGCCTTGATTTCCTGCACCCGGATCGCCCGATCGACGCCCAGCCGGCTTCGGGAAGCGATTCACAGTCGACCTGTCCATTTCGTCCACTGACCTACCGTCAGTCGCCACCGCATGTGGCAAGCGTCACCAGCACATCTCACGGGTCGAACGTAGAACGCCTCCGCCGATCGTCGCACTCCGTCCAGAATTGTGCCCGCTCAGTGACATTCGGGCGCCGAAAAGGAGCCCTCCTGTCCGGAATGGACAAGAGGGCCGGGACCAACTGGCAAGCGGGCCGAGAAGAGCCATTTCGCCACTACGGACAGATCATCCGCCGGAGGTGTCCGATTCGGCGTCCGCGCCCGGCCGGGCGCAGTCGTACGGATCGTCCAACCAGCCCTCCGGCAGGACCACCCGGTTGTTGCCGCTGGTGCGCCCGCGCGGGCCGTCCGCGCCGATCGGCCAGGACTGGGTCTGCTCCACCTGGGCCAGGGTTTCGGCCAGACCGGCCAACGAGGAGGCGCCCGCGAGCTTCACCCGCAGCTCCGAGCCGACCGAGAAGCCCTTGGTGTACCAGGCGACGTGCTTACGGAAGTCGATCACACCGCGCGCCTCGTCCCCCAGCCACTCGCCGAGCAGCTGCGCGTGGCGCACCATCGCCCGGGCGACGTAGCCGAAGTCGGGGCGGGCGTAGTCCACGTCGCCCTCGAAGATCGAGACCAGGTCCCTGAACAGCCACGGCCGGCCCAGGCAGCCGCGGCCGACCACGACGCCGTCGCAGCCGGTCTCGCGCATCATCCGCAGCGCGTCGTCGGCCGACCAGATGTCCCCGTTGCCCAGCACCGGGATGTGCGCCGGGACGGACTCCCGCAGCCGGGCGATCGCCGACCAGTCGGCCGTCCCGCCGTAGTGCTGGGCGGCGGTGCGCCCGTGCAGGGCGATCGCGGCCACGCCCTCCTCGGCGCCGATCCGGCCGGCGTCCAGGTAGGTGAGGTGGTCGTCGTCGATGCCCTTGCGCATCTTCATGGTCACCGGCAGGCCGCCCGCGTTGGCCACCGCCTCGCGCAGGATCTCGCGCAGCAGGTTGCGCTTGTACGGCAGCGCCGAGCCGCCGCCCTTGCGGGTGACCTTGGGGACGGGGCAGCCGAAGTTGAGGTCGATGTGGTCGGCCAGGCCCTCGTCCGAGATCATCCGGGCGGCCTTGCCGACGGTCACCGGGTCCACCCCGTACAGCTGGATCGAGCGCGGTTTCTCGCTCGGGTCGAACTTGATCAGCTGCATGGTCTTGGCGTTGCGCTCGACCAGCGCCCGGGTGGTGATCATCTCCGAGACGTACAGGCCCTTGCCCCCGCTCTGCTCGCGGCAGAGGGTGCGGAACGGCGCGTTGGTGATGCCGGCCATCGGCGCCAGCACGACGGGCGGCCACACCTGGATCGGGCCGATATCCAGCGGCGCGAACTCGGTCTCGGGCGCGGTGGGTGCGGGCGTGGCTGTCATGCGCGGCTGACCTCGGGTAGGGGGACGGGACTCTCCATTGTCCCCCACCCGGGTGAGCGGCCTCTTCCCATACAGGGGGGCGCCTGTGGAAGGCGCCCCCCTACTGCGCAGGACTGATCGTGACCGAGCCGGAGGCGACCTGGGCGTGGACGCTGTTCCGGCTGTTGGAGTCCGCGAGGGCCGGATCGATCTGACCGCTGCCGCTGCCGATGTCGGTGGAGAAGGTGTAGCCGCTGTCCTTCTTCGGCAGGACCATGTTCACCGAGCCGGAGACGGCCCGGGCGTCCACCTCGTGCGGTGCCTTGGCGAAGGTCAGCTCCACCGAGCCCGAGGTGGTCCGCGCGTCCACCTTCTGCGCGCTCAGGTTGGTGCCCTGCACCAGCCCCGAGGTGGCACGTGCCCACACCTCGCCGGAGGTGTCCACCAGCAGCAGCTCGCCGGAGGTCAGCTCCATCCGTACGCTCCCGCTCAGGCCCTCCACATAGACCGAGCCGGAGCCCACCGACCCGGTCACCTCGGTCGCGGCGGGCACCTCCAGCTCGATCTCGGCACCGCAGCCGAAGTCCGCGAACGGCATGACCTGCCGGCAGTGCATGCCGACGGTGAGCACGTCGCCGTCGAAGGTGGTGGACACCACCGGCTTGCGCACCATCCAGTCCAGCCGCTGGTGGACCACCACATGGCCCTCCCGGCCCGGGTGCACCCGCACCTGGGCGCCGCCGGTCTCCAGCCTGACCTGGTGGATCACGTGGTCGTACGGCTTGGTGGTGCTGGTCCGCTGCTGCGCCACGATCGACCAGGTCTGCAGCCCCGCGGCGAGCATCACCAGGACGACCGCGAGCGTCCCGGTGACCCGCCAGGCCTTCGCCTTGCCCACGGCTACCCGACCTCCAGGAACCGCAGCACCGCCATCACCCGGCGGTGGCTGTCGTCGGCCGGCGGGAGGTCCAGCTTGGTGAAGATCGAGTTGATGTGCTTGGCCACCGCGCTGTCGCTGACCACCAAGGAGGCCGCGATGGCCGCGTTGGAGCGGCCCTCCGCCATCAGGGAGAGCACGTCCCGCTCGCGCGGGGTCAGCTTCTCCAGCGGGTCCCGGTGGCGGCGCACCAGCAGCTGGGCCACCACCTCCGGGTCCAACGCGGTACCGCCCTCGGCGACCCGCTGCAGCGCGTCCACGAAGTCGTCCACATTGGCCACCCGCTGCTTGAGCAGGTAGCCGACACCGCTGGTGTTGGTCGCCAGCAGGTCGGCCGCGTAGCGCTCCTCCACGTACTGGGAGAGCAGCAGCACGGCGACCTCCGGCCACTGCTGCCGGATCACCATCGCGGCCTTGACGCCCTCGTCGGTGAAGCCCGGGGGCATCCGGACGTCCGCGACCACCACCTGGGGGCGGTGCTCCTCGACGGCGGCCAGCAGTTCGACGGCGTCCCCGACGGCGGCCACGACCTCGAAGCCCACCGCCTCCAGGACCTTGACCAGGCCGACCCTGAGCAGGACCGAGTCCTCGGCGATCACAGCGCGCACGGCAACTCCACGGTGATGGTGGTGGGGCCCCCGAGGGGGCTGAGAACGGACAGCGTGCCGTCGACCGAGGCGGCGCGCTTGCGCAGACCGGTGAGCCCGGTGCCGCGCGAGGGGTCCGCACCGCCCACGCCGTCGTCGCTGATGACCAGGCGCAGCCGGCCGCCGGCCGTCCGCACCGACACCTCGACCTGCTTGGCGCGGGCGTGCTTGGCCACGTTGGTGAGCGCCTCGGAGACGGTGAAGTAGGCGACCGCCTCGACGGTCGGGGCGATCGGGGCGGACAGGTCGACGTCCAGGCGCACCGGCAGCGGAGCGCGGGCGGCGATGCCGGACAGCGCCGCGTCCAGGCCGCGGTCCTCCAGGACGGCCGGGTGCAGGCCGCGGACCAGGTCGCGCAGCTCGTCGATGGCGGCCTGGGCCTCCTCGTGCGCGTCCACGATCACCTGCATCACCTCGGGCGGGACGTCCTTGAGGGTGCGCCGGGCCAGGCCCAGGTTCATCGCCAGGGAGGTGAGGCGCTGCTGGGCGCCGTCGTGCAGGTCGCGCTCGATCCGGCGGCGCTCGGCGTCCACCGCGTCGACCAGCCCGGCCCGGCTCTCCGCGATCTCCTCGACGCGCTGCTCCAGCTGCTCCGCCCGGTTGGGGCCGAGCAGCAGCTGCGCCGCGCGGACCTCCAGCCAGGCCGTCAGCGCCGCCAGCCAGGGGGCCGCGGCCAGCAGCAGCACCCCTGCCAGGGTGAGCAGGACGTCGTACCCGGCCAGTTCCGAGCGCAGCGAGGTGCCGACCGGCATCAGCCAGATCCAGGCGTACACGGTGGCCAGCACCAGGCCGGCGCCCCAGGCGTACAGCACCACGACCGAGCCCAGCGCGAGCACCGGGCCGGCCGCCAGGTGGTAGACGGTCTGGCGCCAGGTCAGCACCAGGCGCAGCCGGCCCAGCAGCCAGGTCGGCGCGTCGCCGGGGCGCGGCGGCGGCACCTCCACCCCGTACAGGGCGCGCAGCCGCCCGCGCTGGGCGGCGGTCAGCGGACGGGCGCACAGCAGCACGACCGAGAGGACGGGGAAGAGCAGCTTGGACTCGGTGACGGCCAGCCAGACCGGCAGCGCCATGGGTATTCCGGCCGCTATGAAGCGGGTGTCCCGCCAGACCTCGGCCGACCACGGCGGGCGGCGAAGGCTCCTGACGAGCGCTCGGCGCAACGTGGTGGAGGGCATGGCCGACAGCGTAGGGCCCGGTGATCAAGGACTGCCATGAAGGGGGGTGCCCGATGGGGGTGTAGCTAGCTACACCCCCGATTCGGTGTGGGGCACCACCGACAGGAGGCCCCACCGCACGGAAGGCTTGGAGGCATGACGAGCACTGCACCGCACTCCGCCACTCCGCCGCACGGGCGGCCCGTCCCCGGGAACCACGGGGGTGTTCCCGGGGGCGCGCTCCACCCGGCGTCGGGGCCGGAGGGGACGCTGCCGGCCGGGGCCGGGCCCTGGTCCGTCCGCAGCGTCGGGTCCGGCCGCGGCCGGGCCGCGCTGGAGCTGTACCAGTACGGCGAGTTGGCCGACGTCCTGGTCGCCGCCCGGCTCACGCCGCAGCTGGTGCGCGGCGCCCGGCGCAGCCCGTCCACCGGGAACCGCTCGCACGCGTTCGCCTGGGGGCGGCTGCCGGCCGACGGCGCGGTGCCCTCGGTGGTGTTCACGGCCGGGCGGCGGCTGTTCCGTACGGTCCGCGCGACCGCGGTGGCCGAGGTGGTCACGGTGGCCGGGAGCTTCTGGCTCGCCTGGGCCGAGGGGCCGTTCGACGCGGTGCTGGTCGAGCACCCGGCGGGCGGGCCGGCCGAGCGGCTGCCGCTGGAGCGGGTGCGGGTGCGGGAGCGTCAGGTCGTCTCGGTCGGGGGTGCAGCATGAGCATCGCGGTCATCTCCACCGGCGCCCCGGCGTACGTCCTGCTGGAGCGCTTCGGGCGGGTGCCCCGGATGGCGGCCGTCGCGCTGCTGCCCTGGCTGATGGTCCTGGCCGTCAACCACGAGACCCCGTGGGTGGTGCTCGACCTGCTGGAGTTCGCCGGCCTGCTCTCGCTGGACGCGCTGCTGCTCCGGCGCAGCACCGCCGCGTTGCGGGCGGGCGCGGCGGTGGCCCTGCTGCTCGCCGGGGACGCGCTGGTCGACATCACCTTCGCGGGGCCGGGGCACGCGGTGCTGGCCGCGCTGGTGATGGCGTTCTGCGTCGAACTGCCGCTGGCGGTGGTGTGCCTGCTGCTCGGGCGGGAGGCGATACGGGCCTAGCTAGAGCCGATACGGGCCTAGCTAGAGCGTGGTGGGCAGCTTGTCCATCAGCGCCCGGGTCTCCTCGTCCAGCGGGGTGTAGCTGACGATGCGGGTCCCGAGCCGGGGGCTGAGCCAGAAGTTGGTGTACTCGCAGCGCAGCAGGCCCACGCCCGGCACCTGGAAGCGCTTGATCCCGTTGCCCGGCCGCATCACCTCGTGCCGCTGCCACTCCTCCTCGAAGTCCGGCGACGCCTTGCGCACCCGGGCCAGCAGTGCCTTCCAGGCCGGTTCGGCGGAATGGTCGGCCATCGCGGCGCGGAACCGGGCCACCATGCCGAGGCGCTCGGTCCGGTAGTCGATCAGGACCTCACGGAAGTGCGAGTCGGTGAACGCCAGCCACATCACGTTCCGGTCCTCGGGGGGCAGCTCGTCCAGTCTGCCGACAATGCCGGTGTACTGCGCGTTGTACGCCAGCACGTCGTAGCGGGCGTTGAGCACCACGGCCGGGTACGGCGCCAGCTGGTCCAGCACCAGCCGGACGCTCGGGGTCACCGAGGGGCAGTCCTGGATCGGCGCCGGGTCCTCCGCGCCGGCCAGGGTGAACAGGTGCGCCCGCTCGCTCGGGTCCAGCAGCAGCGCCCGGGCCACCGCGTCCAGCACCTGGGTGGACACCTGGATGTCCCGGCCCTGCTCCAGCCACGTGTACCAGGTCACCCCCACGGCGGCGAGCTGCGCGACCTCCTCGCGGCGCAGCCCCGGAGTGCGGCGGCGGCCGGTCATCGGCAGGCCCACCTGCTCGGGCGCGATGCGCTCCCGGCGGCTGCGCAGGAACGCCGCCAGGTCGTGTCGGCGGGCGTCGTCGGGAGTACTGCGGTGCGGCGCGACCGAGCCGGGACGGGCTTGCGCAACCGGGGTCATCAGGCTCATGGTCCCAGCATGCGGCAGTCCGCAGCCTGTTGCCAGGTACTTCTTATACCTGGATAACCACACTCTGGTACCAGGGTATGGCGAGGCGGATCGTATGACCCGTGACTCAACAACTCGCCGTCGCCCCGGCCCCGACCCGGAGCACCACCGCAGCCGCTCCCCACACCCCCTCGTCAGGCACCGCAGGGCCTTCCCTCGGCACCGCAGGGCTGGTCACCGTCCTGCTCGGGGCCTTCCTGCCGATGCTCGACTTCTTCATCGTCAACGTCGCCCTGCCCACCATCGACAAGGACCTGGCCGCCGGACCCGCCGTCCTGGAGCTGGTCGCGGCCGGCTACGGCATCGCCTTCGCCGTCCTGCTCGTCCTCGGCGGGCGGCTCGGCGACATCTTCGGCCGCCGCCGGCTCTTCGTCGCCGGCGCCGCCGCCTTCGCGCTCACCTCGCTGGCCTGCGGCCTCGCGCCCGACGCGTGGTCGCTGGTCGCCGCCCGGGCCGCCCAGGGCGCCTCGTCCGCGCTGCTGATCCCCCAGGTGCTCGGCACCATCACCGCCGCCACCGACGGCGCCCGGCGCGGCCGCGCGCTCAGCGTCTACGGCGCGGTCGGCGGGATCTCCGTGGTGATCGGCCAGGTGCTCGGCGGGATGCTGGTCGCCGCCGACCTGTTCGGCACCGGCTGGCGCTCGGTCTTCCTGCTGAACGTGCCGTTCGCCCTGCTCGCCGTGGTGCTGGCCGTCCGGTACGTGCCGGAGAGCAAGGCCGTCCAGGCCGCCCGGGTCGACGTGCCCGGCACCGTCCTGCTCACCGCCACCCTGCTGGCCCTGCTCATCCCGCTGATGGAGGGCCGCGCGGCCGGCTGGCCGCTCTGGTCCTGGCTGATGCTCGCCCTGTTCCCGGTCCTGGCCGTCACCTTCGCCCTGGTCGAGCGCCGGGCCGAGCAGCGCGGGGCCACCCCGCTGGTGCCGCCGAGCCTGCTGCGCATCCCCGAGATGCGGCGCGGCCTCGGCATCGCGCTCCCCTACTTCGCGGGCTTCGGCGGCTTCATGTTCAACATCGCCGTCGCCATCCAGCAGGGCCTCCACCTCGGCGTGATCGCGGCCGGCTGGGCGCTCGTCCCGATGGCCGTCGGCTACTTCTGCGCCTCGCTGGCCGGCCCGCGCCTGATCGGCCGCTGGGGCAGCCGGGTGCTCAGCGCCGGCGCCGTCATCCAGGCCGCCGGCCTCGCCACCCTCGCGCTGACCATCCTCGCCGACTGGTCGCACTTCTCACCGCTGCGGATGGCCCCCGGCGTCGCCCTCGCGGGCATCGGGCAGGGCCTGATCGGCACCCCGCTGTTCCGGGTCGTCCTCTCCAAGGTGCCCGCCGCCCGGGCCGGCGTCGGCAGCGGCGTCCTCGCCACCAGCCAGCAGTCCAGCCTCGCCCTCGGCGTCGCCACCCTCGGCACCCTCTACCTGTCCCTCTCCCCCACCCTCGGCATGGACCGGGCGCTCGCCCTGTGCCTGGGCATCCAGTTGCTGGGGTCCTTCACCATCCTGTACCTGACCACCCGCCTGCCCCGCACCATCGGCTGAGCCCGGCGGGCCCCGCGGGGCCCCGGGCGACGGCTCACGGCCTCGCGATCGGTAGTCCACCGATCGCGAGGCCGTTCTGTGTGCTGCCACCCGTTCTGTGATCGACCGGCACCTGCGCGCACTCACCCTCACCGCCTGCGGGCTCCTCGCCGTCGCCGCCCCGGCCGGCGTCCGCCCGACGGCACGGTTTTCCCGAGAGGAGGTGACGCTCGTTCGCGTGAAACCGACGCACGTCTATCGCAATCGCCGCACGAACAGTCCTACCGTGAGTCGTATGACAGCCAGAGTTCCCATCCGGCAGCTCCAGCAACACGCCAGCGAGTTGATCGACCGGGTCGCGGCCGGCGAACGCGTCGAGATCACCCGCAATGGACGGTTGATCGCCGTGCTGACACCGCCCGACCCCGAGCAGCGAGTGTTGGAGGACCTCGTGCGCGACGGCACCATCGACCCGGAGAACGCTGCCACCGCGCGTGGCCTGGCCGACTGGACCCCGCCAACGATCGACATCGAGCTCCCGTCGGCCACCGAAGCCCTCCACGCGATGCGCGAGGAAGAAGACCGTTGATCTACCTCGACTCCTGCGCGATCCTCAAGCTCCTGGTCCCGGAGGCCGAATCCTCCGCGCTGCGCACGTTCCTCTCCTCGCACGGCTCCGAGGGACATGCGACCAGCACGCTGGCCCAAGTCGAGGTCCCGCGCGCGCTCATCAGGATCGGCGCGCCACCGCAACTACTGGATGCTGCGGCGGACCTCCTCGGCCGCATGCTCCGCGTCCGGCTCTCCGACCCGATCCTCCGGGCCGCCAGCCGGTTCCCCGCCCAGCATCTGCGCACGCTCGACGCCATTCACCTCGCCAGTGCCGAGCACCTGGAACACGCGCTCACCGCCTTCGTCACGTACGACAAGCGCCTTGGCGACGCGGCCGACGGACGCGACCTTCCGGTCACCTCGCCGGGGGGGGGGGGGGGGCGACGGACCCGCCGCCCCCCAGGATATCCCCCCCCCACCCCCCACCAAAACGGGAGTCGCCAGGACGACCCCACCACACCAGCACAGG
>NZ_JBSFJV010000111.1:0-24357 GCF_053598235.1 Kitasatospora sp. NPDC001159 | reverse complement strand
ATCTCAGGGCCAGTCGATCGTCAACCTGCCCGACTCCTTCCGCTACCTCGGCGCCGCCTCCTGGCTCGGCATCCCCGCCGCGATCTGGATCTGCGCGGCCCGCTCTCCTATGGGTCCGTCAGTTGCCGGCGAGCTGCCACGGGCCGAAGGGGTTGTCCGTTCCCGCGGCGTCCTGACGGCTCACGTGCAGGGATCGACCAAGCTGCGCGCAGCCGTCGACCTCCTGATCGCCCTCAGCCCCCTCGGCCTCGGTGCCTTCGGCGGCCGGGCGGAGGAGGCGGCCCGCCTCCTCATCACAGCCGCACCCGCGTGCGACGACCGTGCTGCGGAGGGCCGTTCCCGGTTCCTCCTGGGCACGGTTCTGCTTGGCCGCGCCCGGCTCGACGAGGCCGCCGAGCAGGCTCGGCTGGCCGCTCGGGCCTGCGAGGAGGCGGCCGACCCGGCCGTACTCCGGCAGGCCCTCAACGACCTGGGCCTGATCGCCCAGGCCCAGGCCCAGCACGAGGAGGCGATCAGCGCCTTCGACGAGGCGGCGGCGCTCGCCCGCCGATTGGGCCACCGTTCGGTCGAGGTGGCCAGCACCGCGAACGCGGCGCTGTCCCGGATCCGCAGCGGTCAACCCTCGGACGCGGCGGACACCTGCCGCCGCCTCGCCGACCCCAACGGCACCGCCGACGCCGCGATGACCGCGTACGTGCACTACGTCCTCGGCCTCGCCGACCAGGTGCTGGGCCGTCTCGACGACGCCGCCTCGCAGATGCGGTCCTGCATCGGCTGCGCTGGCACCGCCGGCGACCTGGACCGCGAGTCGGCCGCCCACAGCCGCCTCGCCGACATCCTGCGCCTGCTCGGGCGGGTCGACGAGGCCGTGCAGGAGGCGGAGCGGGCGCTGGGCCTGGCAACGGAAGGTGGGCGACAGCGCGAACGCGCTCTCGCCCACCTGGTGTTGGCCAACGCCATGACCGCCCGTGGCGACCACTCCGTCGCGCGAACTCACGAAGCCGAGGCACACCTTCTGCTCAGTCGGCTGAGCGCCCTGGAGTCCGCCGACGCGAAGTCGCTGCTGACCGCACTGGCCACCGCCGGATCGTCACCGACCTCGGATGACCAGGCCGGTCCCGTTCCACGCGACCTTGCTCGCCAGACACTGCACGTCGTCCGACCCGTCGCAGGCCTGCGCGGGCGGCGCGGTCGGCGAGCCGTGCCGTACGGGAGCCGCCGCCCCCACGGCGAACGCACCCGACACCGCTGCCAAAACCGCCGCACCGCCAACCGCCGTACGGACAACAACCGTTCGAAACACTTCTGACGCTCCTTGCTCACGTGTGACTAAAGCGCCCGCACGCTCGCAGCAGCCGGTAGACACCCGATCAACGCCTCGACCCGTTGCCGGGCCGGCGGACGCGGCCGGGCTCGGCAGAGCGTTCGCAGACCGTCTACCGACGTCGGTGACTGTGGAGCTCAGCGCGGACCGGGAGGTCCACGCAACACCTCACCGACTACGGAGGGAATCACCCCGTGAAGACCATCAAGAAGGCTGCCCTCGGCACGGTCGCCGCCCTGGCCCTCGCCATCGGAGTGGCCGGGACCGGCACCGCGAACGCCGACGCCCCGGCGGGCAGCTCGATCCTCTACCCGGGCCAGTGCCTGAGCCAGAACCACTACATCCAGGCCGGCAACACCCAGCTGACCTTCCAGAACGACCGCAACATCGTCGTCTCGTACGCGGGCTCGCCGACCTACCAGTTCCCGGGCACCCTGTACCAGGCCCAGCAGCTCTGCATGCAGACCGACGGCAACCTGGTCGCGTACGACACCGCGAACCGCTCTGGAGCATGGACGGCCAGAGCGGCGGCCACTACTACCCCGGCGGCATCCTGGCCGTGCAGACCGACGGCAACGTGGTCGTCTACTCGAACTACGGCAACGGCCCGGCGCTCTGGTCGACCCACACCAACCGCTAAGGCCTCTCAGCGGCCTGACCTCGGCGCCGTGATCCGGACGGCCTGAGGACCGCGCCGTGGAGGTCGTCCGATCCCCCGGGACGACCTCCCCGTGCGCCGAACGCGGCACCGCGCTCCCGTTCGAGGCGTCAGTGGCCTTCCTGGACCGGGAACGGGCCGGTCCCCCAGTGCAGGCGGGCCGGCCCGCCGCTCGGCCGGTCACTGTGCAGGTGGCGGCGGCCCTCGCCGAGCGGGCCGAGGTCGAGGGGGGCCAGGGTGCCGGCCGTCAGGGCGGCGGCCTCGGCGTCGGTGAGCGGCAGGATGGTGACGTAGGAGGCGTCGTCCCCGCCCGACCAGTCGGTGAACTCGGTCCAGATCCAGGCGAACCGCTGCCCGCAGGCCAGGCAGCGCCGGACGGACACGGCGAAGTGTGAGTCGGCCACCACCGCCGTCTCGTGCGCGAAGCCCTCGCGCTGCCGCCCGTACACCGCCTGCGCGTCCTCGCCGTAGCAGGCCGCGCAGCCGAACTCCGTGCCCGGCTCGCGCATCTCGTCCACTCCCCCGTTCCGCAGCCTACGAGTGATGACGTCGGCGCCTCACTCGGGCCGCCCCATCGAGCTGGGCTCCGCGAGCCGGGTCAGTCCGTCCGTCATGGTGATCATCATGCCGTACGGGCGCTCCGCTATGCCGGGCGGGTGGTCCCGATCTGCAGCAGGGCCGGCGTCCGGCGGCGCGGCATGCCCCGGTACGGGCAGTGCACCGCGTCCTCGTCACCGGCCGCCCAGCCGCGCACCCACGGCGCCAGCAGACCGTTGTCGATCCGCAGGGTGCCGTCCGGCAGCAGCCGGCCGATCGTGTTGGCCGGGTCGGAGAAGGCCACCGTGCACTTGGCGACGGTGCCGTCGGCCCGGATCACCAGCGAGTTGGGGCGCGCGGCGTAGCAGACGGGCAGGCCGTCGACGCGCGGCGTCGGAAGGCCTTCGTAGGCGATGGCCGTGAGCTCCTCCAGGGTGCGGCGGCGGGCGTGCGACGAGAGGATCTCCATCGCCGCGTCGTTCGGCCCGCCCATCCGCTCCACCGGTTTGAGGTGGAGCGTGAACCGCTCGTCCCGCAGGAAGGTGTCGCGCAGCGTCGCCAGGAACTCGGGCATGAGCGGCAGGTTGGCGGGGGTGAGGTGGACCCGCAGCAGGACGCCGACCGGCAGGCCGCTGTCCCTGATCGCCAGCAGGTTGCGCCAGATCCGGTCGAAGGAGCCGCGGCCGTCCGCGCGGAGCCTGGTCGTGTCGTGCGTGGCGGCCGGGCCGTCCAGGGAGATCTGGTACTGGTCGACGCCGAGAGCCGCCAGATGACGGGCGGCCTGGGCGTCGAGCAGGTAGCCGTTGGTGGTCATGTTGGCGCGATAGCCGAGGTCGGCCCGGCCGGCGGCCAACTGCGCCGCGTGGGACGAGACCTCCTCGACGATGCCGCGTGCCAGCATCGGCTCGCCGCCGAACCAGGAGACGTCCAGGCGCCGCAGACCCGCCGCGCGCCGGTCGATCAGCCGTTTGAGGGCGCTGACCGTGGCCGGGCCCATCCGCCCGACGGCGAAGTCCTCGTAGCAGTAGGTGCAGCGGAAGTTGCACTGCTCGGTGGGGAGGACGATCAGGTGCAGGGTCTCGTTCGTCAGGGACGCCGCGAGCTGCTCCTGGAACGCCGGGGAGGTGGTCCGCCGTGCACCGGGCGCGGTGGGGGTCTGCGTCATTGGTGCGGCCTCCCGGGCCAGACCGTCCGGCTACACCTCACGGACGGGGCTGCCGCAGCCTGCGACCAGGTTGGGGCAGACATTGGTGACGTGGGTGCCTGGCGAGGGGTCGAAGGGAATGTTGCCGTCTGAGCCCATGAATGCCTGGGCCAGCGCGGGCGAGGTGATGACGATGCGGCCTTGCTCGTCCAGTTTGACGTCGGCGCCGCTCATGCCGGGCTTAGGAGTGCTCATGGCGACTCTCCTTGCAGAGATCGTGCGGTGGATGCACAAGGGCCGAACCCCTCGCTGCGAGGAGAACACTTCCGTACACCATCCATCCCCGCCACTTTTGGCGGCCGCCCGGACGACGCCCCTAACCCGCCCGCGCGACCTCCGGGTTGTCGAGCAGCAGGTCGCGCCCGACCTCGCTGAGCGCGTGCCGGACCTGCTTGCCCTCCCGCTGGGTGGTGATCAGCCCGGCGGCGCGCAGGGCGGCGGCGTGCACGGAGGCGGAGGGCGGGGTGATGCCGAGCAGCCGGGCGAGTTCGGTGGTGGAGCAGGGGCCGCCCTCGATGGCGCGCAGGGCGCGGGCGCGGGCGGGGCCGAGGACGGCGGTGAGGCCGTCGGCGGTCGGGGGCGTCGGCTTCGCCGTGGCGGCGCCCCGGGAGCCGATCGGGTGGACCAGCAGGCTCTGGCGGCCTTCGGCCACCAGCAGGCCGATGCCGTTCTGCACGAAGTAGTTGGGGCGCAGCTCCAGCCCGCGCCCGCCCAGGGTGAAGTCGCCCGACCAGTCGCCGAGGGCGCACTCCAGTACTCCTTCGTCGCGCCAGCGCGCGTTCGGGTGCAGCGAGTCGAGCATCGCGCCGATGCCGGCGCGGGCCGCGGTGCGGGCGCGCTCGGCGATGTCGGCCTCCAGCTGGCGGCGGATCTCGGGCCAGTCGGGGGCGAGGCAGGTGCGGAACAGGGCCCAGGCGCCGTCGGTGATCCGGCGCAGGCCGCGGGTGCCGTCGTCGCGCAACCGGGCGAGCGTGGCGGGCAGTTCGGCCTCGCTGCCGTACATCGCGAGGTCCTGCTCGAAGGTCTGCTGGGTGACGGCGAGGACGGCGTCGAGTTCGTCGGTGAGCTGGCGGCGGGCGGCCTCGAGGTCCGCGCCCATGAAGTTGGGGACGCCGGCGGCGCTGGCGTTGACCAGGTCGAGGAAGGGGGCGGCGCGGTGCGGGACGTGCCGCCGGATCTCCCGCCACCAGCGGTCGCGCCGCAGTCCGAGGCACTCGTGCACGCCCTGCCGGGCGGTGCCGGTCAGCAGGTGGTCGAGCGGTGAGACGGCGAAGCGGGTGTTGGCGAGGTCCGCGATCCCGAACCTGAGTGCGAGCACGAACCCTCCCCCGTTCCCCGCGATGCCCTGACCTGGCGCTTTCTTGACCTTTAGGCCCAGAGGCTAATGCATGGCCGGCCGCCCGCCGAGGTTGGCATCCTTCCCGGGGTCGGCGCCCCGGGGCCCCCACCACGAGGGGAGTGGGGGCCTCAGGGCCAGTTCGTTCCGTAAACCGAACGAAGGAGCTCGGGCGTCGAACCGGGGCCGGCCAGTGCCTGCGGCCCGGCCGGGGCTGCCCGTGGCCCGGCGCCGGCCGTT
Source organism: Kitasatospora sp. NPDC001159 (assembly GCF_053598235.1). Lineage (NCBI taxonomy): Bacteria > Bacillati > Actinomycetota > Actinomycetes > Kitasatosporales > Streptomycetaceae > Kitasatospora > Kitasatospora sp. NPDC001159. The sequence goes on along the minus strand of NZ_JBSFJV010000111.1, from coordinate 19,058 downwards.
CGGCCGCCTCGGCCAGGTGCAGCCGCTGCTCGGCCCGGTGCTCCAGCAGGAGCAACGAGCGCACCGGTCCGCCGTCCACGGCGGTGTAGGAGTGCGGCAGTGAGGCGTCGAAGCCGACGTAGTCGCCCGGGCCGAGCTCGACCTCGCAGCGGCCCGCCCGGACCCGCAGCCGGCCGGCCTGGACGATGGTGTGCTCGGTGCCGGTATGACCGCCGGAGATCTGGGTGCCGTCGGTGCGCACCTGCTGGTCGTAGACCTCGAACACCGTGTCCCCGGCCTCGATTCGGCGCAGCGGGCGCAGATCGACGCCGCGTCCGCTCAGCACCTCGGCGTCGGCGGCCCGCACCACCGTCACCTCGCCGGAGGGCTGTCCCTCGACAGGTCGGAGATCGGCACGCCGAGCACCCGGGAGAGCCCGAGCACGGTCTCCAGGGTCGGGTTCCCGGTGCCGGACTCCAGCTGGGAGAGGGTCGCCTTGCGCTGCGCCCGGACCCGCTTCAGGTTCGCGGTGAGGAGGCCCCGTACCGATCCCTCGGAGTTGTCACACTCGACCTCTTCTCTTCGGACCCTGGTTCGATATAGCGTACAAAACGCTTGTTACGTACCAGGCAGGTCAGCGTAGCGAAGCGCGCCGCATCCCCGCCCTCATCTGGAGAGTCCGCAGTGACCGAGCCCACCGAGCCCATCAAGTACCGGAAGAACGGTCTCACCCGCGGGGTGACCGAGGAACTCGCCGAGAACATGAAGCAGGGCTGGGCCGACACCGAGCGCCGCACCCTGGAGCCGATCCCGCAGGCCGCGCACACCAAGCGCCGGCGCGCCGCGCTGTCCGCCGCCTTCCCCGGCGAGCTGCTGGTGGTCCCGTCCGGCAACCCCAAGGTGCGGGCCAACGACACCGACTACCCGTTCCGCCCGTCCTCCGACTACGCCTACCTGACCGGCGACCAGTCCCAGGACGGCGTGCTGGTGCTGGAGCCCACCGGGGAGAGCGGCCACCGGGCCGTGCTCTACCTGCGCGACCGCTCCCGGACCGACAACGGCGAGTTCTGGCTGGACACCCACGGCGAGCTCTGGGACGGCCGCCGCAACAGCCTGACCGAGAGCGAGCGGCTGCTCGGCCTGCCCTGCCGGGACGTGCGCACCGTGCGCGCCGACCTGGGCGCCGCCACCGGCCCGGTGCGGGTGCTGCGCGGGCACGACACGGGGGTGGAGGCCGCGCTCCAGGACCGGGCGAAGGCCGGGCGGGACGCCGAGTTCGAGGTCTTCCTCTCCGGACTGCGCCTGGTCAAGGACGAGTTCGAGATCGCCGAGCTGCGCTTCGCCTGTGACGCGACCGCGCGCGGCTTCGAGGACGTGGTGCGCGTCCTCGGCACCGACTCCGAGACGCCGGAGCGGCTGATCGAGGGCACCTTCTTCCTCCGGGCCAGGATCGAGGGCAACGACGTCGGCTACAGCACCATCGCCGCGGCCGGTCCGCACGCGACCACCCTGCACTGGGTGCGCAACACCGGCCGGGCCCGCCCGGGCGACCTGCTGCTGCTCGACGCGGGCGTGGAGACCGACAACCTCTACACCGCCGACGTGACCCGTACCCTGCCGGTCTCCGGCCGCTTCACCGAGCTGCAGCGCAAGGTCTACGACGCGGTGTACGCCGCCCAGGAGGCCGGCATCGCGGCGGTGCGGCCCGGCGCGGACTTCCGCGACTTCCACCACGCGGCGCAGCGCGAGCTCGCCGAACACCTCACCGCCTGGGGCCTGTTCGGCGACCTGACCGCGGACAAGGTGTACGAGCTGGGCCTGCACCGCCGCTTCACCCTGGCCGGCACCGGCCACATGCTGGGCATCGACGTCCACGACTGCGCCCACTCGCGCACCGAGGAGCACGTCGACGGGCAGCTGTCGCCGGGCATGGTGCTCACCGTCGAGCCGGGCATCTACTTCCAGCCCAACGACCTGACGGTGCCGGAGGAGTACCGGGGCATCGGGGTGCGGATCGAGGACGACATCCTGGTCACCGAGGACGGCAACGAGAACCTCTCCGCCGCCCTCCCCCGCCGCTCCGACGAGGTCGAGGCCTGGCTGGCCGACCTGCGCGGCTGACAACGACGGCGCCCGGGGCGGACGCGCCCCGGGTGCCGCAGCCGGTCAATTCAACTTGCCGAGTGCCGCGGCCATCCGCCCCACCGCGTCCACCACGTCCTTGGACGGGCGGGCCGTGAAGCAGAGCCGGTAGAACCCCGGCACGGGGTTGTGCATGACGCCGCCCGGCAGCAGGCTCACCTCGGTGGGCTTGGCGGCGAGGTAGTTGAACAGCCACTCCTCGTTCGGGTCGAGGCCGTCCGGCCCGATGACCGGCAGTTCGGCGTGGCCCTGGTCCGCGCGCTTGCCGAGGTACTTGGTGAGGTCCAGCCAGAAGAACATCGCGGAGTTGTCCCCGTCCCGGTGGACGTACTTGATCCCGGCCTGGTCCAGCGCGCCCTTGACCGCGCGGAAGCTGTCGCTGAGCAGCCCGGGGTACTTCTTCATCGCGTACGTCGTGTAGTGCTCGCCGTCGTGACGGGCGCTGAGCAACTCCCCGAGGACGTAGGTCTTCAGCGAGTCGAACGGAGTGAACCAGGGCAGCGGGTGGGTCCGTTCGGCCGGGTCCTTGCTGCCCAGCATGACCCGGTGCACCGCCGGGTTCCTGGAGAGCACGAAGCCGGTGCGGAAGCCGGACAGCCCGAAGTCCTTGGCGAAGCCCCACACCACGTGGATCCGGTTGGCGAACTCCCGGTACGCCCCCAGCGTCACCGCGCTGGTGAACGGCGTGGTGGAGCCGTTGAGTTGGGAGTGGCAGTAGATCTCGTCCGAGATGATGTGCATGTCGGTGTAGGTCATCGCCCAGTTGTAGATGTCCTCGAGCAGCTTCTTGTCATAGTTGACGCCCAGCGGGTTGTGCGGGTTGGTGAGGACGAGCAGCCGCGGGCGGTGGCCGGCCTTCTGCCGCGCCTCGTAGGCCTCGATGAGTAGGTCCAGGGTGAGCCGGTACCGATCCTTGCCCTCGGTGGGCAGGTTCACCGGGACGCACTTCAGCTTGGGCCGTTCCTCGAAGGACCAGTTGAAGCCCTGCCAGTACGGCGCCGGGATCAGCACTTCGTCCTTCGGCTTGAGGGCTGGCGTGCCCGCGCCCTTGCGCATCAGCCCGAAGGCGATGCACTCCAGCGCGGACGAGACGCCGGCGCAGCCGAAGACGTCGTCCTTCGAGACGGTGCGGCCGAACGCCCGGCCGAGCAGGTCCGCGACCTGCTGGCGCAGCTCCGGGACACCGGCAGCGGCCATGTACTGGATGTTCCGCTCGGGGATCAGCCGGATCTTCTTGAAGACGTCCGCGTCCATCGACTGCTGGTACAGCAGGACGTTCTCCGCGACGGACAGGTTGATCGCGGTGGCCGGCGCCAGGTGCTGGTGGTAGAAGGCGAGGGCCTGCTCGAAGTCGCTCAGGCCGGCCAGCACGTCGGCGGCGGCCTCGGTCGAGGTGAGCCTGAGGTCGTTCTCGGTCATGGTCATGGTGGTCCCCTTCGGGTGGACGGGTTCGATCGCGTGACGGATCGCAGCCGTTCACACACGCATCGGGCCCAGCGGACCATGCGCCGAGGACGGCCGCCAGCGCTCGGCGGCCGTCCGGACGGAGGGGTGGGATCAGGCGGGATGCGGGGGATCAGGCGGGCAGCGGCTTGACCCAGCGGCTCCACTGCGCTTCGGGCCGGTAGCCGGCGGCCTGCCAGGTGCGGTGTCCGAGCGTGTTCTCGTCCAGCACCATCGCGTCGGCCCGGCGGCCGCCGAGTGCGGCGAAGCGCTCCTCGGCGGCCGCCAGCAGCGCGGCACCGATGCCCCGGCGACGGTGCTCGGGGTCGACGGCGAGGCGGTACAGGTGGCAGCGCCAGCCGTCCCAGCCGGCGATCACGGTGCCGAGCAGGGTCGCCTGGTCGTCGGCCGGGGTGGCGACGATCAGGCAGTCCGGGTCCCGGGCGAGCAGCGCGGCCACGCCCGCCTCGTCGTCGGTGATGCTGGTGCCCTTGGCGGCCCGGGCCCAGAGGGCGAGCAGGGCCGGGATCTCGTCGGGGACGGCGGCGCGCAGCGCGATCTCATCGGTCATGGCAGCCTGTCTAGCAGTCCCTTTCGTTGCGCCGCCCGGAATTTCACGGCACGGACGGTCAGCCCAGCCGCCACACCGTGGTGGTCTTCACCGCCGTGTCCTCCAGGTCCGCCACCACCGGCACCTGGTAGGCCGCCACCGCCGTGAAGCGCTCCCGCGGCAGGTAGGCCCGCCCCGGGTCCCCGACGATCACGGTGGCCCCGCGCGCCGCGGCCCGCTCCAGGAACGGCAGGAAGCGCGCGGCCATGGCCCGTTCGTAGAACACGTCCCCGGCCAGCACCACTTCGGCCGGCGTGCCGTCCCCGTCCACCAGGTCCACCAGCACGCCGTCCACCCGCACGCCGTTGGCCTCGGCGTTCAGTCCGATCGCGGCCACCGCGTAGGCGTCGATCTCGGCCGCCCGCACGACCGTGGCGCCGCGCAGCGCGGCCGCCACCCCGACCAGTCCGGACCCGGCCGCGACGTCCAACACCCGCCGCCCGTCGACCAGTTCGGGGTGGTCGAGGACGTAGCGCGCGACCGCCACCCCGCCGGCCCAGGCGAACGCCCAGAACGGCGGCGGCAGTCCGGCCTCGCCGCGCTCGCGCTCGGTGGTCTCCCACAGGGCGATGGCGTCCTCCGCCATGTGCAGACGGATCTCGGGCACGAAGGGGACGGGCAACAGCTCGGTCTCCTGCCGGATGAAGGCAAGGTCGGCGCCCACCTGAAGAGTTCGCAGCTCAGTCGGCATGCCCGCAGCATAGGGCCAGCGCGGCACCCATGCGCCCGCCTCGCTACGCTCGGCAGGCGCTTCGGGCACTACGCACCTTTCGATGGTTCGCTCTCCCCCGGCCTCCGGCCGGGGTACCCCCACCGCTCGCTCACGCCCGACCGGCGGCCTTCTGGGTGCGGCGGGCCAGTGAGTCGACCACGACGGCGGCCAGCAGCACCGCACCCGTGATCATGAACTGGATGGCGTTGCTCAGGCCCTGGATGTTCATCCCCGACTGGATCGACCCGATCACCAGCGCACCGAGCAGCGCCGACCAGGTCTTGCCCCGCCCGCCGAACAGGCTCGTGCCGCCGATGACGGCCGCCGCGATCGCGTTCATCAGCAGGTTGCCGCCGCCGGAGGTCTGGCTGGCGGACTGGATCTGCGCGGCCAGGAACAGGCCGCCGACGGCCGCCATGGTGGAGCAGATGACGAAGACGGTGATCCGGATCCAGGCCACGTTGATACCGGCCCGGCGGGCGCCCTCGATGTTGCCGCCGAGCGCGAACACCTGTCGGCCGTAGCCGGTGCGGCGCAGCACGAAGTCCAGCACCACGATGAAGATCAGGAAGATCAGCAGTGCCAGCGGCAGCCCTTTGTACTGGTTGAGCGTGTAGGCGGCGAGGAAGGCGACGATGGCGAGCAGTACGGTGCGCAGGACGATGTCGGCGGCCGGCCGGGACGGAACGCCCGCGGCCTGGCGCCTGCGCGCGTCGAAGAGCGACGCGACCAGGAACAGCGCCACGCCGATCGCCGCTGTGCCGTAGGCGGCGATCTGCTGGGCGTAGATGGTGCTGTAGAGCCGGGAGACGATGTCGTCGCCGGAGAGGTTGACGGTGCCGGTGCTGCCGAGGACCTGCAGCATCAGGCCGTTCCAACCGAGGTTGCCGGCGAGGGTGACCACGAAGGCGGGCACGCCGACCTTGGCGAAGAAGATGCCCTGGATCGCGCCGACCACCGCGCCGCCGACGAGGGCGGTGAGCAGCGCGACCCACTGGTTGACGCCGTTGGTGACGTTCAGGACGGCGTAGATCGCCGCGCAGAGGCCGCTGACCGAGCCGACCGACAGGTCGATCTCGCCGAGCAGCAGGACGAAGACCACGCCGATCGCGATCATGCCGGTGCCGACGATCTGCTGGGACAGGTTGGAGAGGTTCTGGGCGGAGAGGAAGCTGCTGTTGAGGCTGCCGAACACGGCCCAGATCACGATCAGGGCCAGCACCACGGGCAGCGAGCCGAGTTCGCCACTGCTGATGCGTCGGCGGAACTCGCCCACGTAGCCCTTGATGCCCTCCTCGCGCACGATCAGCCGGGGGTCGACCGCCGGGGTCGCCTCCGGGGCCACCGGGACGGGCGCGTTGACGCCGCCCCTGGGCATGCTGTCCTCGGGCAGCGGGACGCGATGGCGCTCGGGTCCGCCGCCGGGGGCGCTCCCGGGGATGTTCTCGCTCACAGGGCACCCTCCTGGCCACGGGCCTTGCGGCGGGTCACGGCGTTGTCCGTGGCGCCGGTGATGGCCGAGATGATCTCTTCCTGGTTGGTGTAGCGCTTGTCGAAGACGCCGTTGTTGCGGCCCAGACGCAGCACCGCGACGGTGTCCGCCACGGCCATCACGTCCGCCATGTTGTGGCTGATCAGGATCACGCCGTGGTTCTGCTCGCGCAGCCGCTCGACCAGGTCGAGCACCTGGGCGGTCTGCTCGACGCCGAGCGCCGCGGTGGGTTCGTCCAGCATCACGACCTTGGGCGAGCCGATCAGCGCGCGGGCGATCGCGACGACCTGGCGCTGGCCGCCGGAGAGCGAGGCGACGGGGATCCGCACGCTGGGGATGCGGATGGAGAGGGTGTCCAGCAGCGCCCGGGAGCGCCGCTCCATCGCGACCTCGTCGAGGATGGTGAAGCGCCGGATCTCGCGGCCGAGGAAGAGGTTCCCGACCACGTCGAGGTTGTCGCAGAGCGCGAGGTCCTGGTAGACCGTGGCGATGCCCAACTGCTGGGCCTCCTGCGGGCGGTGGATGGTCACCGGCCTGCCCTGCCACTCGATGACGCCGTCGTCCGGCTGGTGCACGCCCGCGATCGACTTGACCAGGGTGGACTTGCCGGCGCCGTTGTCGCCGACCAGGGCCACCACCTCGCCCGCGTGCACCTCCAGTTCGATGTCGGTGAGCGCCTGGACGGCGCCGAACCGTTTGGAGACCCCGCGCAGGGCCAGTACGGTCTCACCTGCCACAGTGACCAACTCCCTTGCCCCGCGTCCGGAATGGAGGCGGGGCGCGCTCGTGTCGGGGTTCGCGGGACTACTGGAGGCCGGCCGCGGTGCAGGCGGCGGCGTAGTCCGGCGTGCAGATCTGGGCGACGGTGTAGAGGCCGTCCTGGACCACGGTGGTCTTGATGTTGTCCTTGTTGACCACGATCGGGGTGATCAGGTTGGCCAACACCTTGTGGTTGCTGCCGTTGGTCGCTGTCGTGGGCACGAGGGTGGGTGCGGGGATCCCGCCTGCGGCCATGGCGACGGCCAGCTCGGCCGCTGCCTCGGCCTCCGGCTTGAACGGCTTGTAGATCGTCATGGTCTGGGTGCCGGCCACGATCCGCTGGATGGCGTCGAGTTGGGCGTCCTGGCCGGTGAGCGGGGTGTTGATCCCGGCCGCCTTCTGCGCGGTGGCGATACCGGCGGCCATGCCGTCGTTGGCGGAGTAGATGCCGACCACCCTGGCCGGGCCGATCGCGGTGATGCCCGCCGCGGCCTCCTGGTTGGCCGTGTTCGGGTCCCACTGCGGGGTGTCGTACTCCTTGCCGATCTTCAGCTTGCCGTCGATGGCACTGTGCGCGCCGGCCTTGAAGTCGGCCGCGTTGGGGTCGGTGGGCGAGCCGTTGATCATGATGATCTCGCCGGCGTCCGCCTTGGCGCCCACAGCCGAGACCAGGGCCTGGCCCTGCAGCTGGCCGACCTTGTGGTTGTCGAAGGAGACGTACGCGTCGGCCGGGCCCTGGGCCAGGCGGTCGTAGGCGATCACCTTGACGCCGGCGTCGTGGGCCTTCTGGACCGAGGACTGGATCGACTTGGAGTCCACCGCGTCCAGGATCAGGACCTTGTCCCCCTTGGTCAGGGCGGTGTCCACCTGGGTCTGCTGGAGGGTCGCGTCCTGGTTGGCGTTGTAGTAGTCGATCTGGGCTTCCGGTGCCAGCTCCTTGATCTTCTGCTCGATCAGCGGGCGGTCGAACTGCTCGTAGCGGGTGGTCTTGCTCTCCGGCAGCAGCAGGCCGATCCGCACGGCTCCCACCGCACCGCCGCTCGCGCCGACCGAGGCACCGCCACTGGAGGCCTGCTTGGCAGTGCCGCAGGACGCCGCGCCCAGGCCGAGGAAAACCACTGCGGCCACCGCGAGGGCCCGGCGAAGCCCGTTGCTCATCTGGTGCCTCCAAGGAAACCTTGCCGCTCCGGCAGGAGGGTTCTTTTCCCCTGCTGGCGGAAGAATTCGAACAGGTAGTAGCGCTTGTGCCGCCGATCGAGGCGAGAACCGGGCGTCGGTCGACCTACCGCCGGGCCGGCGGGATGTCAGGTCCGTGGAGCTGGCGTAGGACTGCTGGGCGCGCCAACGTCCCTGGCCGTCAATTCGGGGCAGCTGCTGTCGTTGAAGCAGAAAGATCGACCCGCGAGGGAAGAATCCCCTTGCTTCAGCTGGGGAGGGAGTCAAGAGGATGCCTCTCCGGTAGGAGTCCACCCCTGCCTTCGAGTGTGCAAAGGGCTGCCCGCCCTCACGACCCCTGGTGCGCCGAATGAGCGCACCAGGGGTCTCTCTCTTGCCGGGCAAGCGTCCATCGGGTCCGGCTGGACGGCCACCCGATCAACCGTCTACATTTCTGTAGACGTCGGAGGCGCACGGCCTCACCCCCCGGACAGCCGTGCGCCTCCGACTCCCCGTCGGCTCAGCCGCGCCCGTCGACGACCCGTCGGCTCAGCCGCGTTCGTCGATCACCCGCTTGATCTTCCCGACCGAGCGCTCCAGCGTGTACGGATCCACCACCTCGGCCGCGACCGTCACACCCACGCCGTCCTTCACCGCCCGGACGATCGCCGCCCGCGCCGCCTCCCGCTGCTCGACGGACGCCTCCGGGCGGGCCTCGACCCGCACTGCCATGCGGTCCAGCCGCCCCTGCCGGCTCAGCCTCAGCTGGAAGTGCGGGGCGACGCCCGGGGTGCGCAGCAGGATCTCCTCGATCTGGGTCGGGAAGACGTTCACCCCGCGCAGGATGATCATGTCATCGCTGCGCCCGGTGACCTTCTCCATCCGCCGGAAGGACGGCCGCGCGGTGCCCGGCAGCAGCCGGCTGAGGTCGCGGGTGCGGTAGCGGATGACCGGCAGCGCCTCCTTGGTGAGCGAGGTGAAGACCAGCTCACCGGCCTCGCCCTCCGACAGCACCTCGTCGGTGAACGGGTCGACCACCTCCGGGTAGAAGTGGTCCTCCCAGATGTGCAGTCCGTCCTTGGTCTCCACGCACTCCTGGGCGACGCCGGGGCCGACCACCTCGGAGAGGCCGTATATGTCGACGGCGTGCAGGTCCAGCCGGTCCTCGATCTCGCGCCGCATCTCCTCGGTCCAGGGCTCGGCGCCGAAGATGCCGACCTTCAGCGAGCTGGCGCGCGGGTCGACGCCCTGCTTCTCGAACTCGTCCAGCAGGGTCAGCAGGTAGGACGGGGTGACCATGATGATCTCGGGCCGGAAGTCCTGAATCAGCTGGACCTGCCGGGCGGTCATGCCGCCGGAGGCCGGGATGACGGTGCAGCCGGCCCGCTCGGCGCCGTAGTGGGCGCCGAGGCCCCCGGTGAACAGCCCGTAGCCGTACGCGATGTGCACCTTGTGACCGGGTCGGCCGCTGGCCGCGCGGATCGAGCGGGCGACCACGTCGGCCCACATGGAGAGGTCGCTCTCGGTGTAGCCGACCACGGTCGGGCGCCCGGTGGTGCCGCTGGAGGCGTGGATCCGGCGGACCCGCTCCATCGGGACGGCGAACATCCCGAAGGGGTAGCCCTCGCGCAGGTCGGCCTTGGTGGTGAAGGGGAAGCGGGCGAGGTCGTCCAGGGTGCGGCAGTCCTCGGGGCGTACGCCGGCCGCGTCGAACTTGCGGCGGTAGAGCTCGACGTTGTCGTAGGCGTGCCGCAGGGTGGCCCGGAGCCGGTCGAGCTGGTGGGCGCGCAGTTCGTCGACGCTCATTCGCTCCCCGGCGTCGAGGAGTGCGGGTGGAATCGGCTCCCCCAGGCGTCGGCGCGGGTCGGGTGCGCTGCCGGTCATCGTCGCTCCTTCGCAGGTCGGCCGCTCCAGGAGGCCCTACCGATCGTTCGGTCAGGGCAAGCCCAGGCCAAGTAACCCAGCGCCCGAACCACCTGTCAAGAGTTCGCGCAAGGGTTCCGGAATGTGAAGTTCCGGCACCTTCGTGCCGAAGTCACTCCATCGGCTTGGTTGGCCGATATGAAAATCATTACGGAATTTTGACCCGTAGGCGGCCGCTTCCGGCCCGGACGCATGGTTCAGTAGTGCGGCTTCTCCCCTGCACCCCGGAGTGATCACCTTGGCCTCGACCCCTGCGCTGGTCAGCGCGCTGCGCGAGCTCGGCGACCGGCCCGCCGTCGTCGCCGACGGGCGCGCGATCAGCGGCATCGGCCTGCTGCTCGGCGTCTCCCCGCCGGGTGGCCTGCCCCGGGCCCTCGCCGAACGCGTCGCCGAACACGCCGCGCTGCCGCCCTCCGCCGCCCGGACCGCCGAGCAGCGGCTGCGGCACTGGGCGGGCGTCCTCGGCCCGCCGCCGATCCGGCACACCGTGCTGCACCCCGCCACCGACCTCGCCGTCGAACTCGCCCTGGCCACCCTGCTGGCCGGCGGCACCGTGCACTGCGCCGACCCCGAGCAGCAGGCCGACGAGCAGCTCGCCGCCCTCGCCGCCAACGGCATCACCCACCTCAGCCTGCCCTCCACGCTGCTGTGGCGGATCAGCCGGCATCCCGGCCTCGCCGAGCACGACCTCGCCGCCCTGCGACTGGTCCTGCACGTCGGGCCCGAGCCCCGGCAGGACGACGTCTACGCCGCCGTCGACGCGCTCGGCGCCGTCCTCGCGCACGTCCGCGCCCCGCACAGCCAGGCCGAGGCCGCCGACCGCCGGCTGCGCGCCGATGCGGAGGCCGCCACCGCCGTCGCCTGGAAGCACAGCATCGGCGTCACCGCCGAGCAGGTCACCGAATTCGGCGCCCACCTCGACCGGGCCGTCCTCACCGCGCTGCTGCACACCCTCCAGCAGGCCGGCGTGCTCACCGACCCCGCCCGTGGCTGCTCCGAGCCCGAACTGCTCGCCACCGCCCTCGTCACCCCCGCCCAGCGCCCCCGGGTCGGCCGCTGGCTGGACGCCCTCGCCCGGCACGGCCTGATCACCCGCCAGGACGGCGGCGCCCAGGGCCCGCTCTTCCACGGCGCACCCGAACTGACCGCCGCCGAGGTACGGGAGGCCTGGCGCCCCGCCACCGAGGCCTGGGCCGACGGGCTCGGCCCCGCCGCCGTGCTCGACCGGGTACGGCGCGGCGCGCTGCGGCTGCCCCGGCTGATCACCGGCGAGGAGGCTCCCCGCCCGGCCGCCCCGGTCCGCTGGGCCGCCGCCCGCGGCTACCTCGGCGCCGCCGTCGGCGCGCTGGTGCGCGGCACCGCCGAGGCCCACGACGGGCCGGAGCCGCTGCGGATCCTCGAACTCGACCGCGACGGCGCCGAGACCGCCATCACCCGCGCCCTGGCCGCCCGCCCCCGGCAGAACGCCGACCACCACCTCGCCCCCGACGGCGGCCGCTACGACGTCGTGGTCGCCACCGCCACCGGACGGCCGGAGGGGGAGGTCGCGGCACTGGTCGAACTGCTCTCCTCCGGCGGCCGGCTGCTGCTGTTCGCACCCACCGTCGAACAGCTCGACCAGCTGATCACCGGCGACGCCCAGGGCCCGACCGCCCACCCGGCCGAACACTGGCAGGCCACACTCAGCGCCGCCGGCTGCCCGACCGTCCTCACACTGCCGGAGGACGGGCACCCCATGGGGCTGCTGGGGCAGCGACTGTTCGCCGCCAGGATCGACTAGGCACGGCTACGATCGGGCGTATGGCCGCTTCCGTGCGCTCGATCCGCTCCCGGGCCTCACTGGGCTCGATCGCCTCCATCGGTTCCATCGGCTCGCTGCTGTCCGTCGGCTCGGTCGGCTCCGTGCTCTCCGTCGGGTCGGTCGGCAGTGTGCTGTCGATCGGCTCGGCCGGCTCGGTCCTCAGCGCACTGTCGGCGTGCTCCTGGCTGAGCGTCGGCTCGCTGCTGTCGGTGCGCTCGCGCTGGTCGGTGCGTTCAGCGCAGGCGCTCCGGGCGGTGCGCGCCGTCGGTCCGTGCGCTCAGCTGGTCGGTAGGGGCGGCGCCCGGGTCACGGGCCGTCCGTGACCGACCGGTACTGCCCTGATCGCGGTTAGGGCCCGATCACGCGCCACCACCCGGTCCGTACCATTTCGATACCGAAGCCCGGATGAGCTGCGGGCATCCTCGCCGCGCCGGGCGGTACCCGGGTAGGCTCCGGTCCGGGCTGATCGCATCGGACAGGCCCCAGCCTTCCGGCCCTGGTGCAGGCGGCTCCGCGCCGCCCGTGCCGCGTCCCGGGGGCACCACCCCGCGGGCCATTCGGTGGGCTCCGCGCACTCGACACCGCGCGCCAGGGCAGTCGCGCGAACGGCGAAGGGCATCGCATTGGCGGATCGGCTCACCGGAGGAGACTCCTCGCTGCTGCGGCGGATCAACGCGGCGGTCACGCTTCGGGCGCTGCGGGCCGGCCACTCCGTGACCCTCACTCAGCTCGTCGGCGAGACCGGGCTCTCCCGGCCGACCGTCGAGGGCGTGATCGAGGGTCTGGTCGAGACCGGGCTGGTGGCCGAGGTCGAACAACCCCGGGAGGACGGCCAGTCGGGCACCGGCCGCCGCGGCCGCCCGGCCCGCTGGTTCCGCTTCCGTGCCGAGGCCGGACACATCCTCGGCATCGAGGTCGGCGTGCACGACATCCGGGTCATCCTCGCCGACCTCACCGGCGAGGTGGTGGGCAGTCACTTCAAGCCGGTGGAAGAGACCCTGGAGGCCGAGGACCGGCTCGCCGCCGTCCGCACCGCCGTCGCCGAGGTGCTGCGCAGGGCCGGGATCTCCCGCGACAACCTGTGGGCCGTCGGCATCGGCACCCCCGGCATCGTGGACCGCGAGGGCACCGTCCAGCTCGGCACCGCGATGCCCGGCTGGACCGGCCTGGACCTCGGTGCCCGGCTGCGCCGCTCGTTCCGCTGCCCGGTCCTGATCGAGAACGACGCCAACCTCGCCGCCATCGCCGAGCACTGGCAGGGTGCGGCGGTCGGCGCCGATGACGTGGTCTTCGTGATGGCGGGCCTGAGCCCCGGCGCCGGCTCGCTGATCAACGGCAGGCTGCACCGCGGCTTCGGCGGCGCGGCCGGCGAGATCGGCGCACTGCACCTGCTCGGCCAGGAGGTCACCCCGGAGAAGCTGCTCTCCACCACCGGCAAGCCGCTCAACCCGCTGGACGAGGCCGCGGTCGCCCGTGTGCTGCGGTTGGCCCGGGAGGGCGACGAGGTGGCCAAGGTCGCCATGGACCGCTTCCTCACCCGCCTGGTGCAGGGCGTCGCGGCGCTGGTGCTGGCCATCGACCCGCAGCTGGTGGTGATCGGCGGCTGGGCGGCCGGGCTGGACGGCGTGCTGGAACCGCTGCGCGAGCGGCTGTCCCAGTTCACCCTGCGCGCCCCCGAGGTGGCGCTGGCGGCGCTGGGCTCGGAGGTCGTCGCGATGGGCGCCCTGCGGGTCGCCCTGGACCACGTCGAGGACCAGCTCTTCGCCGTCGACCCGCCCCGGATCTGACGGGGCCCGGCCCCGCCCATCGTCAACGACAAAGGCCTGGACGCCACTTGGGCGTCCGGGCCTTTGTCTGAGGGTGTCGGGAAATGGTTCAGGAGGCGGTGCGGACCTCAGCCGCCGCGCCGACCGGGGCGACCTCGACGAGGCCGGTCTCGCCGAAGGTCAGCTTGCAGGTGTCCGCCCGATACGTGGCGACGGCGAGCGCCACCAGACGGCCCGCGGAGGCGTACTGGGTGGTCATGACCAGCACCGGCGTGCCCGGGGGACGCTCCAGCAGCAGGGCCTCCTCGGCCTCGGCGACACCCAGCTCGACGGCGCGGGACTCCCCGTCGACCTCCAGGCGCTCCAGCTGGCGCAGCACCGAGCGGGCGCGGTCGCTCTCGGCCCGGAAGCCGGGCAGGTGCGGCAGCGCGGAGGCCGGGACGTGCAGCGACTCACTCGCCATCGCACGACCCTCGACCATGCGGACCCGGCGGACGGTGTGCACGGTGGAGCCCTCGGCGATGCCCAGGTTCTTGGCCAGCTGCGCGGAGGCGGGGGCGGTGGTGCAGTCGACGGTGCGCCAGGCCTGGCTGCGGCCGGCGCCGGGCCAGCCCTCCTCCTGCCGGTTCACCGGGACGCCGACCCGCGGGGCAGCGATCAGGGTGCCGATCCCCCGGCGCCGGACCAGGCGGCCCTCCAGCTCCAGCTGGTCGAGCGCCTGCCGCAGCGTGGCCCGGGCCACACCGAAGCGGGCGGCGAGCTCACGCTCGTTCGGCAGGACCTGGCCGGTGGAGAACTCCGAGTCGATGGCCCGCAGCAGCACCGTGCGCAGGTGCCAGTACTTCGGTTCCGGCACCGACGAAAGCTGTCCTGTCGTTCCCACCGTGTCCTCCACCCTGCTTCTGTCCGCCCTGACAAGGAGGGCGGATCCCGGGCCCGCTGCCCGCTGTTGCGGCAGGTGGGAGAGCGGGCCTTTATCCGTCCTTCTTTATTAAAGGTCCTTGCAGTAAGCGACCCTAGGTGCTGCCTCCAGAGATGGTCAAGACCAATGACAGGGCCTGGCACGGCTGTCGCGGAGATTCATGCCGCGTTCACGACAGCTGTTTACGGGCGGCTCGGCACCGCCCGCCGCAGCGCGTCACACTTCGGGGCGGGCTGGGCCAGTCGGTAGGCTGCCCGGGTGATCGTGGTGACGAGTGTGAACGTGAACGGAATCCGGGCGGCGGCCAAGAAGGGCTTCGTCGAATGGCTGGCCGGAACCGAGGCGGACGTGATCTGCCTCCAGGAGGTGCGCTCCGAGCCCGGACAACTGCCCGTCGAGCTGCGTGACCTGGACGGCTGGCACACGGTCTGGGCCCCCTCCGCCACCAAGGGCCGGGCCGGCGTCGCCATCCTCTCCCGCAAGGAGCCGCAGCGCACCGCGATCGGATTCGGATCGGAGGAATTCGATAATGCGGGTAGGTATGTCGAAATCGACCTGCCCGGCCTGACCGTCGCCAGCCTCTACCTCCCCTCCGGCGAGGTCGGCACCGAACGCCAGGACGAGAAAGAACGCTTCATGGCGGAATTCCTCGACCACCTCACCGCCCTGCGCGCCCGCGCCGCCGCCGACGGCCGTGAGGTCGTGGTCTGCGGCGACTGGAACATCGCCCACCGCCCCGAGGACCTCAAGAACTGGAAGGCCAACCAGAAGTCCGCCGGATTCCTCCCCGAGGAACGCGCCTGGCTCTCCCGCGTCTACG
The DNA here is from genome assembly GCF_053598235.1 of Kitasatospora sp. NPDC001159. Taxonomy (NCBI): domain Bacteria; kingdom Bacillati; phylum Actinomycetota; class Actinomycetes; order Kitasatosporales; family Streptomycetaceae; genus Kitasatospora; species Kitasatospora sp. NPDC001159. The sequence continues at coordinate 3,534 of NZ_JBSFJV010000111.1, read as the reverse complement.
ACGAGGCCGGCTACGTCGACGTCGTCCGCGCCCTCCACCCCGACCGCACCGGCCCCTACTCCTGGTGGTCCTACCGCGGCCGCGCCTTCGACAACGACTCGGGCTGGCGGATCGACCTGCATTGTACAACGCCCGGCATCGCCGCCAAGGCGGTCGAGGCGTACGTCGAACGCGCCGACACCCATGCCGAGCGCTGGTCCGACCACGCCCCCGTCACCGTGGTGTACAACCACGACGTCTGACCGCCCACCGGGCCGGCGAGGCCGCCCGTGCGCCGCAGGAGCCCTGGGCGGGGAGAGCAACTGCTCCCCGCCCAGGGCTCCTGACTTTCCGACCGCGTGAAGCGCACCGCCCGGCCGCACCCGGACTCCGGGCGCCGTGGTGGCGCCATCGTCTTCGTCAACAACGTCCTCCTCGTCCAGGGCCACTTCGACAGGACCGCGGGCGCCGCCTCCTTGGCCCTCGGCGCGTACGGTGCCGGGTCGATGCTCACCGCGCTCCTGCTGCCTCGGCTGCTGCGGCGCGCGGCGACCGCGCCGCGCGCCCGCCGGCCTGCGCCACGTCCACCACGACCGCCCCACCGGGCACCCCCACCTCGCCGGCGCCAGCCACACCCCAAACGGCTGGCGCCACGGCCACGACTTCGTCATCGACCACCTGCACGCCCACTGGCCCCACCCCGCCACCGGCCGCACCAACGCCGTTGTCCGAAGCCGTCGTTCGGGAAACCGCTGTCGCCATCCGCTCGTCCGGCTAAAGTCCTCCTCACCGGGGCGGGGAGGTGAGGCGGCATGACCTGCCGTCTACGCATCGCAGTACCGACGGCAGATCGGGACACCCGACAGCCGTTTCTCGGCAATGGGTGGACCGGATCCCACCCGTCGCCGAGAGGATCTACCGGCACCGAAGTATCCGTCCACGTCGTGGCAGAAGCCTGACAGCACTCAGCGGGCCCAGGCACAGGTGCCGAAGGCATGCGACCGGGCAGGAGACAGGACGCCAAACTCAGAGCTTGTAACCGATCTGGCGCAGCAGGCTGTGGCGGTCCGCGGCGTCCTCATCGGTCTCGACCCCGACCGGGGGTACGCCGTCGATCACGCCGATCACGCCGCGGCCCCGATCGGTGACGGCCAGCAGGACATCGACCGGGTTGGCGGTCGCGCAGAAGATGCCGCACAGCTCGGGCACAAGCTTGACGGCGTTGAGGACGTTGACCGGGTAGCCGCCACGCAGCAGGATCACGAAGGAGTGGCCGGCCCCGATCGCCTGCGCGTTGCGTACCGCGAGCGGCACCAACTCGCCGTCGTTGCCGGACCGGCGGACCAGGCAGGCGCCGGACGCCTCGCAGAAGGCGATTCCGAAGCGCAGGTGCGGGCCCACCCCGGCCATTGCCTCGTGCAGGTCCTCCACGGTCTTGATGAAGTGCGACTGACCGATGATCACATTCACATCATCGGGCTTCTCGATGCTCACCACATCGAAGGACAATCCGGCAACGGCCATCAGGAACCTCCTGCTCTCGCTCGTCATCGGACGATGCACGTCGTCCCGATCATGTCCGCCGGACCTGCGTACCGTCGGGACGGCGCGCAGGCGAAGCGTTGCCAAGTCAGCCGGGAGGACGTCGGAGGACCAGGTGCTCCTTCACCCCGTCCGGCAGCCGGACACTGCAGGTGAACGAGCCGTAGCGGAACTCCGAGCGCTGCTTCTCCTTCTTATCCTCGGTGCGTTCGGCGTGGACGGTCAGCACACCACCCTCGATGGTGATCTCGACGTCCTTTGCAGGGTCGATCCCCGGAAGCTCCGCCCTAACCACGTAGGTTCCGTTCTCCTGCGACTCCTCAACCCGGATGATGTGCTCATCCGGGGACGTGCGCAGCTCGACGGGGAAGTCTTCGAACCATTCCACGAACGGCGGCCACCAGTGCGGGTGCTTGTGGAGCAGTTCGCCGGCCATCGTCCAACCCTCCTTCTTCCTGCTGCGCCGGCCTGGCCATCGCGATCCGAACGAACACTTGCCACCGCCAACGGCTCTGACCTGTCCGCGAATTCGTATCGCACGATCCGGACCGGGGCCTGAGCCACCGCCGAAGACAGGGCTGGGTGGCCCTGTCACGCAGAGGCCACCGGGCCTTGGACAGGACCGCTCCTGGTGGGCACGGTGGAGTTGTCGAGGCACGAACGAGGTGTGACATGAGAAGCCGTTATCAATCCGGGCGTGATCGCTTGATTGGCGGCCAGGCCGCTGACCGCTGTAACGGAGTCGGGCGGGCACATGTGCCTTCACGCCGTGCCGCTGCCCTGGTCGTCCGTGTGGGCGAGCTGGCTGCGGTGGTGGACCATGAAGCAGGTCGCGCAGACGAACTCGTCCGGCTGTTCCGGCAGGACCTTGATGGTCAGCTCCTCCCGGAGAGATCGGCGCCGGGGAGCTCCACGGTCTCGGCCTCTTCGGTCTCGTCCAGGCCTGCCGGGCCGGGCCGCCGCTCCTCACGGCGGGACTTCAGTTCTTCGAGGCTCTCTCGTCGTCGTCCTCGGTGCGCCGCGGGGCGTCGTAGTCCGCGGCCACAGTGATTGCTCCTCGCGTGGGTCGCAGAAGTCGCCTGACAAGACCGGGGCGGCCGGGGGCTCAAGCGGACGGGGCTCAGGCGGCGCTGTCATCCCTCGTGCCGGCGGTCGTCGATGCGGTGCCCGGGTCGGAGGTGCCGTCAGGGAAGGCTGTCTCTGGCGAGGCCGGTGACGGTGGTGCCACAGACCGGGCAGGCGTGTCGGTGCCAGCGCGGCGGCCACCACGGGTCACCCGGTGCGGCGGGGTGCTGTGAGCCGGGTTGCATGCCGCGGGTCGACAGCCCGCAGAGGGCGGACTCCGCCGGGGTGGGCGTGCGGGCGGCGGCGTGGACCCGGACCCCAGGTGCATGCGGTGTGGCGGGCAGTCCCTCGGCCGTGAGGAGCCGTACGTTCGCCGGTCCGTCCAGCTCCAGCAGTGCGATGAGATCCATACCCCCACGGTGGCCCCGGTCGGCGCTCTGTGCATCCGGCCGCCGGCACGCGGATGCGCTCGGCAGGTGTGAGCCCCGCCAGCTCGACCGCACGGAAGCCGTCGAGCGCGCAGCCCGTGCCAGCCAGCGTCCGGCGCAGTGGGTCAGGCCCCCGGTTCCCCTCGGTGCCGCCCACCGGCCCCGGCAGCCCGGCCTGGACGGCCACCCACGCCAAAGCCGGCTCGCCCGGGGCACACGTGCCGAGCAGCACCGGCCTTGTGGAACGAAGAGCGGCAGCACGGCCTGGCGCCCTTCTCGGGACGGGCTCTTGCGAATTTCCGGGTGCGGCCACCGAGAAGGGTGCGGGTGCCGGCGCAGACGCAGAGGCGCCCCGCACGCGGGTACGTGCGGGGCGCCCGCTCATGCGCTGCTGTCAGGCGGGGCGGATGTGCTCCGCCTGCGGGCCCTTCTGGCCCTGCACGATGTCGAAGGTCACCTTCTGGCCCTCCAGGAGTTCACGGAAGCCCTGGGCGTCGATGTTCGAGTAGTGGGCGAACAC
>NZ_JBSFJV010000110.1:0-24878 GCF_053598235.1 Kitasatospora sp. NPDC001159 | reverse complement strand
GAGCTGAAGTACAACAGCGGCGGGTTCGACGCTAACCGTCTGTCCAACGAGCTGGGCGTATCGCCGTCCACGCCTTCGATCGAGCCGGAGCCGATCGAGGAAGAGGACGACGACCCGTACGCGGAGTACGCCGCCCGCTACGCCGTCGACGACGAGGACGACAACGAGCCGGGTGCCGGACCGTCGCAGGCCTCCCGCCGCTCGTAACCCACAGCTTCACCGGACCGGTCCGGCGCCCACGGCGACGGACCGGTCTTCGGCGTTCCCGCGTACCGCCCCCCTCCGATGAGGGGAGCGTTCCGCCTGACGTCTCCCCCTCCGGGGACGTGAGAGGGCCCCTCCGGCGCACCGGAGGGGCCCTCTCACGGTCTTCGACGGGGCTCAGCCCGCGGTGAAGCCCTCGTAGGCGTTGTAGAGGGCCGCGCCGCCCTCGTGCCCGTCGGTGCGCTCGACGATGTCACCGAGCAGCCAGGCCTCGACACCGCGGTCCTCCAGGATCGACAGCGCCACGTCCACCGAGTGCGGCGGGACGACGGCGACCATGCCGACGCCCATGTTGAGCGTCTTCTCGATCTCCAGGGTGGCCACCTTGCCGACCTCGGCGACGGTTCGGAAGACCGGCAGCGGGGTCCAGGTGCCGCGGTCCAGGCGGGCGTGCAGGCCGTCCGGGATGACCCGGGCCAGGTTCGCCGCCAGGCCGCCGCCGGTGACGTGCGAGAAGGCGTGCACCTCGGTGGCGCGGATCAGCGCCAGGCAGTCCAGCGAGTAGATCCGGGTCGGCTCCAGCAGCTCCTCGCCGAGGGTGCGGCCGAACTCCTCGACCTTGCGGTCCAGCTTCCAGCCGGCCTCGTTCAGCAGCACGTGGCGGACCAGTGAGTAGCCGTTGGAGTGCAGGCCCGAGGCGGCCATCGCGATCACCACGTCACCGGCCCGGACGCGCTCGGCGCCCAGCAGCGCGTCGGCCTCGACCACGCCGGTGCCGGCGCCCGCGACGTCGTACTCGTCCGGGCCGAGCAGGCCCGGGTGCTCGGCGGTCTCGCCGCCCACCAGGGCGCAGCCGGCCAGCGCGCAACCCTCGGCGATGCCCTTGACGATCGAGGCGACCCGCTCCGGGACGACCTTGCCGACGCAGATGTAGTCGGTCATGAACAGCGGCTCGGCACCGCACACCACGATGTCGTCGACGACCATGCCGACCAGGTCGTGGCCGATGGTGTCGTGCTTGTCCATGGCGGCCGCGATGGCCACCTTGGTCCCCACGCCGTCGGTGGCCGAGGCCAGCAGCGGGCGCTCGTAGTTCTTGAAGGCGGACACGTCGAAGAGGCCGGCGAAGCCGCCGAGACCGCCGACCACCTCGGGGCGGTTGGCCTTCTTCACCCACTGCTTCATGAGCTCGACGGCGCGGTCGCCCGCCTCGATGTCGACACCGGCGGCGGCGTAGGTGGCGCCGTTCTGGTTGGAGGTCACTGCGTGCGGCCCTTTCGGGTCTGGTGGGGGCGGTTCGTTACGGCGGAGGGGGTGGAACAGCGGTGGGGCCCCGGTTCGCGGGACCCCACCGTGGACTCGTTACGGGCGGCGCAGCGCGTCGGCCGCGCCCGCCCCGCCGAGCAGCGACTGGACACCGTCCAGGTCGCTGCCGCTGGTCGGCTTGCCGCGGACGGCGGGCTGCTGCTGACCGCCCTTGATCTCGGCCTCCAGCAGGAGCTTGCCGAGCAGCGCCGGGTCCGGCAGCTCCATCGGGTACTCGCCGTCGAAGCAGGCCCGGCAGAGCTTGTCCTTGGGCTGCTTGGTGGCCTCGATCATGCCGTCGATCGAGATGTAGGCGAGCGAGTCGGCGCCGAGCGTGCGGCCGATCTCCTCCACCGTCATCCCGTTGGCGATCAGCTCCGCGCGGGTGGCGAAGTCGATGCCGAAGAAGCAGGGCCACTTCACCGGCGGCGAGGAGATCCGGATGTGCACCTCGGCGGCGCCCGCCTCGCGCAGCATCCGCACCAGCGCGCGCTGGGTGTTGCCGCGGACGATCGAGTCGTCCACGACCACCAGGCGCTTGCCGGCGATGACCTCGCGCAACGGGTTCAGCTTGAGCCGGATGCCGAGCTGGCGGATGGTCTGGCTGGGCTGGATGAAGGTGCGGCCCACGTAGGCGTTCTTCACCAGGCCGGAGCCGTACGGGATGCCGCTGGCCTCGGCGTAGCCGATCGCGGCGGGGGTGCCGGACTCGGGCGTCGCTATCACCAGGTCGGCCTCGACGGGGGCCTCCTTCGCCAGGCGGCGGCCCATCTCCACGCGGGAGAGGTGCACGTTGCGGCCGGCGATGGAGGTGTCGGGGCGGGCCAGGTAGACGTACTCGAAGACGCAGCCCTTGGGCTTGGCCTCGGCGAACCGGGAGCTGCGCATGCCGTTCTCGTCGACGGCGATGAGCTCGCCGGGCTCGACCTCGCGGATGAAGGAGGCGCCGCAGATGTCCAGCGCCGCCGTCTCGGAGGCGACCACCCAGCCGCGCTCCAGCCGGCCGAGCACCAGCGGGCGGATGCCCTGCGGGTCGCGGGCGGCGTAGAGCGTGTTCTCGTCCATGAAGACGAGCGAGAAGGCGCCCTTGACCTTGGGCAGCACGACCTTGGCCGTCTCCTCGATGGAGAGGTCCGGGTGGCCGGCCAGCAGGGCGGTCACCAGGTCGGTGTCGTTGGTCGCGGCGGTCCGGCCGGAGCGGGAGACGTGCTCCTCGCCGGGCAGTTCGGCGACCATGGCCGCCAGTTCGGCGGTGTTCACCAGGTTTCCGTTGTGCCCGAGGGCCAGCGAACCGTGCACGGTCGCCCGGAAGGTCGGCTGGGCGTTCTCCCAGACCGAGGAACCGGTGGTCGAGTAGCGGGCGTGTCCGACGGCGATATGCCCGTGCAACGACCCCAGCGAGGCCTCGTCGAAGACTTGGGAGACGAGCCCCATGTCCTTGAAGACGAGAATCTGGGAGCCGTTGCTCACTGCGATGCCCGCGGATTCCTGACCGCGGTGCTGCAGGGCGTAAAGGCCGAAGAACGTGAGCTTGGCGACCTCCTCGCCGGGAGCCCAGACACCGAAGACGCCACACGCGTCCTGGGGGCCTTTCTCGCCGGGAAGAAGATCGTGGTTGAGTCTTCCGTCACCACGTGGCACGCCTTCGATTCTAGGGCAGTTGGCACAGGCTTCCGGAACGCGGGACTGCGGGTTCGTCCGGTCCTCGCGGAGTAACGCGCGTAGACAAAACCCCTTACGGGCTGGGGATTTCGGGTGGGGGGAATTCCGGCGGGTCGCGGTTGGCCTTGCGGTTCGCGCCTGTTGGGGAGTTCGGTGCGCAGTTCCGTGTGCGGAACGGTGGTTGTCGGGGCGGGCGCGAACGTGAGCCTGCTCACCCGGGGTTCAGCCGGGGTTCACGCGGCGGGCCCCCTCCTCGGCGCCTTCGCACGGGCCTTCGCGCGCCTTCGCACGGGCCGTCGCGCGCCTTCGCACGGGCCTTCGCGCGCGTCCTCACGCGGCCGGCAGCAGCAGCCCCCAGGCGCCCGGATGCACCGTCCAGGTCCGGGCGCGGACCGGGCCGACCGGGTGGCCGTCCGCCTCGTAGCCGAAGCCGCGGCCGACCACCGAGACGCTCGCGGCCCGGGCGCGCACGAGCGCCCCCGACGCACGCACCACCACCTCCAGCACTCCCTCGGCGTCCGCCCCGGCGCCCTCGGCGTCCCCGCCGCCACCCGGCAGGGTCAGCTGCACCAGCCGGACCGGCCGGTGCACGTCCGCGAGCAGCCGGCCGTCCGCCTCGACCCGGACCCGGGAGCTGCGGTCGACCGCCTCCGAGACGAGTGCGTTCGCCTGCTCGGCCGCAGCCAGTTTCGCCCATAGCGAACGCCAGCCACCCGGACGGCCCACCAACCGGCGGGTACCGCCACCGGTGATCCGCACCCCGCCCAGCGCCACCCCGCCACCGTCATCCACCAGCAGGTCGAAGGTGCGCGGCGCGCCCGAGAGCACCGCACGCGCGGCCCGCACCGGCTCCCCCGGCACGCCGAGCGCGCGGGCCGTCGCCAGCTCCTCCGTGCGCCCTACCGGAACCATGCCCACCGGATCCGCGCCCAGCTCACGGTGGCGATGCAGGGCCTGCAGCACCCGCTGCAGGGCAAGATCAGAACCGATCACCACCGGTCGCCGCCGACCCCGGTGCGAAAGTACCCGGTCGAGTTCGGACGGGCTCTCCGGATAGGCCACCTTGACGTCCGTACCCCCGCAGAGCACGTCCTTCGCGATCCGCACCGACTCGCCGTCGGTCCGCCGGGCCACCGGGTCGAGGAGCAGCAGAATCGGCTCGGGGCCGCTGGTTGCAGGCGTGGACAGGGACGACACGACCGGTCCTTCCTCAGGTAATCTCTCGGTGCAAGAGCCCCTTGCGCCATTGCGCCAGGGGCTTCGTCTATCTCGGGGCAGACAGCGGCCTACGCAGGATGCCCCAACCGGAAGGGGTGTACGCCTGTGCCGGCACTCGTGCTCGTTGGCGCTCAGTGGGGAGACGAGGGCAAGGGGAAGGCCACCGACCTCCTCGGCGGCTCCGTCGACTACGTCGTCCGCTACCAGGGTGGCAACAACGCCGGTCACACGGTGGTCATCGGTGACCAGAAGTACGCCCTGCACCTGCTCCCCTCCGGCATTCTCAGCCCGAACGTCACGCCGGTCATCGGCAACGGCGTCGTGATCGACCCGGCCGTGCTGCTCTCGGAGCTGGCCGGTCTGAACGAGCGCGGCATCGACACCTCCAAGCTGCTGATCTCGGGCAACGCCCACCTGATCACGCCGTACCACCGCACCCTGGACAAGGTCACCGAGCGCTTCCTCGGCAAGCGCCGGATCGGCACCACCGGCCGCGGCATCGGCCCGACCTACGCGGACAAGATCAACCGCGTCGGCATCCGGGTCCAGGACCTGTTCGACGAGTCGATCCTGCGCCAGAAGATCGAGGCGGCGCTGCACGACAAGAACCAGATCCTGGTCAAGCTGTACAACCGCCGCACCATCCCGGCCGACCTGGTGGTCGAGGAGTACCTGGGCTACGCGGAGAAGATCAAGCCCTTCCTCGCCGACACCACCCTCGTCCTGGACGAGGCGCTCAAGGCGAACAAGGTCGTCCTGCTGGAGGGCGGCCAGGGCACCCTGCTCGACGTCGACCACGGCACGTACCCCTTCGTGACCTCGTCGAACCCGACCGCGGGCGGCGCCTGCACCGGCGCCGGCATCGGCCCCACCAAGATCGACCGGGTCATCGGCATCCTCAAGGCCTACACCACTCGCGTCGGCTCCGGCCCGTTCCCGACCGAGCTGTTCGACGAGGACGGCGAGGCGCTGCGCCGCATCGGCGGCGAGCGCGGTGTCACCACCGGCCGCGACCGCCGCTGCGGCTGGTTCGACGCCGTCATCGCGCGCTACGCGACCCGGGTCAACGGCCTCACCGACTTCTTCCTCACCAAGCTCGACGTGCTGACCGGCTGGGAGCAGATCCCGGTCTGCGTCGCGTACGAGATCGACGGCAAGCGGGTCGAGGAACTCCCCTACAACCAGTCGGACTTCCACCACGCCAAGCCGGTCTACGAGACGCTGCCGGGCTGGAACGAGGACATCAGCAAGGCGAAGACCTTCGCCGAGCTGCCGAAGAACGCCCAGGCGTACGTGAAGGCGCTGGAGGAGATGTCCGGCGCGCCGATCTCCGCCATCGGCGTCGGCCCGGGCCGGGACGAGACGATCCAGATCAACTCGTTCATCTGAGCCTGAGCGCCTTCGAGGGCCCCGCGGGATTCGCCCCGCGGGGCCCTCGCTTTGCCCCAGCTGCCCACAATTGCACTAGTACAGAACTCCATTGCATCTAGTGCAGAGTCGCGCTACGTTCGGATCATGACCGCGAAGCTGCCCGCACCCGTCACCCTCACCGGCCGCCACATCCGCCTGGAGCCGCTGGAGCGCCGCCACCTCGCCGACCTCTGGGCCACCGTCGGCTCCGAGCCCGAGGTCTGGCGCTGGACCATGTCCCTCCCGCCCGCCTCGGAGGAGGAGCTCGGCAGGATCCTCGATACCCGCATCGCGGAGGCGGCCGAGGGAGAATCCGTGTACTTCGCCGCCGTCAACCTCGCGAGCGGCACCGCCGTCGGCATCACCGGCTACCACGACTTCAGCACGAAGGACGAGTCCGTGGAGATCGGCGGCACCCTGTACGCCCGCTCGGTCTGGCGCACGGCGGTCAACACCGAGGCCAAACTGCTGCTGCTCACCCACGCCTTCGAGGACCTGGACATGGGCCGCGTCTTCTGGAAGACCGACGCCCTCAACGAGCGCTCCCGCAACGCGATCCTGCGCCTCGGCGCCCAGTTCGAGGGCGTCTTCCGCCGCCACCGGCTCCGCCCCACCGGCACCTGGCGCGACAGCGCCTACTTCTCGATGCTCGCGGACGAGTGGCCGGCGGCCAAGTCCCGCCTGGTGGACCGCCTTTCGCAAGGCTGATCACTGGTTCGCCAGGCCAGCCACCCCACATAGGGGGCGAGACGAGCAGCGCGGCCAACCCGGTCACCTGTGCGCCATCGAAGACCACCGCCGACGCAGCCTCAACTCTCGGCCTGGACCGGACGAAGATCGCCCAGATCGAGAAGGGCCTCTACCCCGTCTCGCCCGACCGCGTCCGAACCCTTGCCGGCGAATACCAGGAAGGCGGTTCGGCCTACGTCGAAGCCCTCGCGGCAGTCGCTGCGGAGCGCGGCAAGGGATGGTGGGAGGAGTTCCGGGGCGTCCTGCCCGCGAGCCTCCTCGACATCTCGGAACTCGAACACCGAGCCGAAGGCCGGATAAGGACCTTCCAGATCGGCCACCCACCAGGCCTGCTCCAGGCCGAGGACGCCGCCCGCGCGATCGTCGAGCTGGTGTACCCGCGGCTGCCCGTTCGGGGCCTCCGGGCGCGGATCGCCCACCGCATGGAGCGGTTCCAGGTCCTCACCAGGCCGGCCGCCGTCAAGTACGACGCGATCGTCCACAAGGCATCTGCGGCGCGGGCAACAACTGCCCCGAGGTCGGATCACGGCCGATTCGGCCCTCATCCGCAGCAGGGCCCTGGGCGACAGCAAGCGCCCCGACCGCGAGCCGCTGTCCGTCTGAGAGCCCCCGACAGTCCCGGCCGCCCGCAGTCCCGTGCGGGCGGCCGGGACACCAATGTCTCCGAGGAGATGCGCAGTTGCAGAAGGAACGGCGCCGGGCGACCTGCGAGAGGAGCGGACGGAGCCGGTCACACCCCTCGGTTCCGCTTGCCGGGGGCGGAATGGCGGGCGGCGAACCCGCGCTTCGCGGGGCGGGGTAGCCGGGGTTGCATGTTGACCAGCCAGACCAGCCAGCCGACGAAGAGGACGGCGAGGAGGAGAGCCGACAATCCGGCAACCAGGAGGGTGTTCACCGGGTTGCGGAAATGCGGCGGGGAAGGCGGTGGGGGAGGCGGAGATGCGAGGGAAGGGGCACGGCTGTCTCCGGTCGGTGATGCCGAACGCCCTGACCATGCATCTGGCGTGTCATTACGGCTGATTGACAGGGCTGATCGACGACTTGGCGACTGTTTAGGCGACAACAAGTCAGCGAGTGACACGTACGACCTTAGAGTCAGGGTGCCAGAGTTGCTACCGAGGGAGTGGACGTTCACTCCATCGTGGGGTATCCCCCATTTCGCTAGCTAGGGCCGGGGCGCCACGGCACACTTCACCGGAAGCATCGACCGCAGCCGCGATCCGGAGAAGAGAGTCATGCCACCCCGCTTGTCGCCGACCGTGCGCCAGCAGCGCCTCGGGATCGAGCTGCGCAAGATGCGCGAACGTGTGGGCGTGACGCCCAAGAGCCTGGCCGCCGCAATCGGCACCGACCTGCCCAAGATCTCCCAGATGGAGAACGGGAAGTCGGGCATCAGCGCCGAGCGGCTGCGGATCTGGGCGCGCACCTGCGGCTGCGCCGACGGCCCGTACCTGGACGCGCTGCTCGCGATGACGCAGGACCGGCGGAAGTACTGGTGGGACGGCTACCGGGGCCGGATGCCGGGCGGGATCATCGACATCGCGGAGATGGAACACCACGCGGTCTCGCTGTCCATCCTGAACAGCACCTTCGTCCCCGGCCTGCTGCAGACCCCGGCGTACGCGGCCGCGGTGTTCGAGCGGCTCCCCTCGCACGTCCGGCAGGAGGCGGAGACCCGGATGGCATTCCGGATTCGACGCCAGCAGATCTTCGTCGACCGCCCGAAGCCGTACAGCGCGATCCTGCACGAATCCGCGCTGCGGATGCAGTTCGGCGGCCCGGAAGTGCTGCGCGACCAGCTGCAGAGCCTGCTGGAGAATTCCGAACGACCGGGGCTGGAGATTCGGGTGATCCCGTTCAGCGTCCCCACCTACACCGGATCCGGGGAGAGTTTGTATCTCGCCCGCGGGGCGGTCCCGGAGCTGGACACCGTCCAGATCGACCTCTCCCACGGGCCGAAGTTCGTGCACACCGAGGCCGAATTGGCCTCCTACCGCCGGATCAAGGAGAAGACCGCGGCGATCGCGCTCGGGACGGACGAGTCCCGGGACTTCATCCGGGCCTTACTGAAAGACTTCTCATGAACGTGCGGCTGAACGTGTGGCGCAAGTCGTCGGCCAGCGGTGAGAGCACCGACTGCGTCGAGGTCAGAGCGGCGGGCGGGCTGGTTGAGATCCGCGAGTCGGACCGCCCCGAGGCGATCGTGCGGACGACGCCGCGCAAGTGGGCGGCGTTCGTCCGCGGGGTGAAGGACGGGGAGTTCGACCGGTACGCCGACTTCACCCGGCCGTGAGGCCGCCGCCCGTACGGCGCGGCCGCTGCGCGGGCCCCTGCGGCGGTAGGCTTGGCAGCCCACAGTGGACCCCTGCGCCTGGCACAGCACTCCGGGTGGGGTGCGCGTGCGGGAGAAATCGGAGCATCCGAGGATGGCTCGCCACCTGATCACCAGCGCCCTTCCGTACATCAACGGGATCAAGCACCTGGGCAACATGGTCGGGTCCATGCTCCCGGCGGACGTCTACTCCCGCTACCTGCGCCAGCGCGGCCACGAGGTGCTCTACATCTGCGCCACCGACGAGCACGGCACGCCCGCCGAGCTGGCCGCGCAGGAGGCCGGGCTGCCGGTCGCCGAGTTCTGCGCCCGGGCGCACGACGCGCAGAAGGCGGTGTACGACGGCTTCGGGCTCTCCTTCGACCACTTCGGCCGCAGCTCCTCGGCGCAGAACCGGGAGATCACCCAGGAGATCGCCCGCGAACTGCAGCGCAACGGCTTCATCGAGGAGCGCTCGATCCGCCAGGTGTATTCCAACGCCGACGGACGCTTCCTGCCGGACCGCTACATCGTCGGCACCTGCCCGCACTGCGGGTACGACAAGGCGCGCGGCGACCAGTGCGAGAACTGCACCCGCGTGCTCGACCCGACCGACCTGCTGGAGCCGCGCTCGGCGATCAGCGGCAGCTCCGACCTGGAGGTCCGGGAGACCCGGCACCTGTTCCTGCTGCAGTCGAAGCTGACCGAGGAGGTCGAGGAGTGGGTCGCCGCCCACGGCGACAAGTGGCCGGTGCTGGCCTCCTCGATCGCCCGCAAGTGGCTGACCGAGGGCCTGCAGGACCGCTCGATCACCCGTGACCTGGAGTGGGGTGTCCCGGTGCCGGCCGACGTGTGGCCCGAACTGGCCGCCGAGGGCAAGGTGTTCTACGTCTGGTTCGATGCCCCGATCGAGTACATCGGCGCCACCAAGGAGTGGGCGGACGCCGCCCCGGCCGGGCAGCTGCGGGACTGGAAGTCCTGGTGGTACGAGGCCGACGAGACCGTCCGCTACACCGAGTTCATGGGCAAGGACAACGTCCCGTTCCACACGGTGATGTTCCCGGCGACCATCCTCGGCTCGCGCCGTCCGTGGAAGAAGGTCGACTACGTCAAGGCCTTCAACTGGCTGACGTACTACGGCGGGAAGTTCTCCACCAGCCAGAAGCGCGGCATCTTCAGCGACGTCGCACTGGAGCTGCTCCCGGCCGACTACTGGCGCTACTTCATGATGGCCCACGCGCCCGAGTCGGACGACTCCAGCTTCACCTGGGACCTCTTCGCCTCGGTGGTCAACAAGGACCTCGCCGACACCCTCGGCAACTTCGTCAACCGGGTGCTCTCCTTCAGTCGCAAGCGCTTCGGTGACGACGTCCCCGGCGGGCACCCGGCGGGCGAGGCCGAGCAGCGCCTCGGCGAGCAGATCGCCGCCCTGCTGGCCGAGTACGAGGCCCAGCTGGACGCGCTCAACTTCCGCAAGGCGGCGCAGGGTCTGCGCGCGCTGTGGAGCGCGGGCAACGCCTACCTGGACGAGAAGGCGCCCTGGCTGCAGGTGAAGACCGACCCGGAGGCGGCGGCGCTGACCCTGCGGACGGCGATGAACCTGATCCACCTGTACGCGGTGGTCTCCGAGCCGTTCATCCCGACCGCGGCGGCGGCCATGCGCGGCGCCTTCGCCCTGCCCGAGGACTCGCCGGCGGCCACCCGTACCTGGGTCGGCGCGGACGGGGCGCGGGCGCTGGACCTGGTCCCGGCGGGGACGGCGTTCACGGTGCCGCCGGTGCTGTTCGCGAAGATCACGGACGAGGACCTGGCGGCCTGGACGGCGCGCTTCGGCGGCGCCGACAGCTAGTCGAGAGCTGGTCGAGAGCTGGTCGAGGGTTAGGATGACGAACAGGCAGGGCCCGGGGGTTCCCCGGGCCCTGCCTGCTGGTTTCCGCGCTCAGCCGAGCAGGTCCAGCGCGCTGGTCCCGGCCAGGTCGTACGCCCCGGCGAGCAGCAGGAGCAGCAGGGACGCCAGCGTCAGGGCGGTGTAGTGCAGCCGCCCGGGGACGCCCCACCAGCGGCGGCGCCAGGCCAGCACCGTGCAGACCAGCATCGGCGCGGTCAGCGCCAGGGCGGTCAGCACCAGCACCGGGACGACGGTCAACAGCGGCGAGTCGGCCAGGAACAGCGTCTGATTGAGCGCGTTGGGGTCCGCGGTCAGCAGGACGAAGCAGACGGTGGCGGCGAGCAGTAGGGTGCTGACGGCCGCGCCGAGCAGCCGTACGGCCGGCTGACCTGCCCGGCCCCGGCGGCGCACCAGCCGCACCAGCGCGCCGACCGTCCAGCCGAGCAGGGTCAGGGCGAGCACGGCCAGGCCGGCCAGGGCGGTGACCCGGTGCAGGCCGGGGGCCTGGTACCAGGCGAGCGGCTGGTAGGCGATGGTCGGGTCGGCGTCGGTCAGCAGGGCGGTCACCGCCCCGTCGGCGCCGGTTCGGAAGGCGATCCGCGCGGTGCCGCCGACCTGCTGGAACAGGCCGGGCTCGATCTGCTCCCAGTGGGTCTCCTCGGCCTCCGGGTCACGGGTGACCGGGCCGGTGACGGTGAGCCGGCCGTCGGCGGCGGTGACGTGCAGCGAGCCCATCAGGGCGGCGGCCTTGGTGAGGTTGCTGTGGCTGGTGCGGGTGGAGCGGTAGTCGCCGCTGAAGTGGTCCAGGCCGGTGGTGATCGGCACGGTCGGGGCGGCGGGGGCGGCGGGGTAGAAGCGGTCGAGGAAGGCGTTGAGCACCTGCTGGGTGGCCCAGCCACCGGTGCTGTCGGCGCCGTCTCCGTTGAGGGTCACGTACAGGCCGACGCCGCGCTGCGGCAGCAGGGCCAGGTTGCTGTGGAAGCCGGGCACGTCGCCGTCCTTGACCAGCAGCTGCTCGCTGCCGCGGGTGCGCTGTTCGAGCAGGTAGGCCATGCCGGGCAGGCGCGGGTCGGGGCCGTAGTGGCGGTCGAGCAGCTGGGCGGTGCCGGTCGGGTCGAGGATCCGTCTGCCGTCCGCGCCGCCCTGCTGGAGCTGGGCGAGCAGCAGCTTGGCCATGTCGGCGGCGGTGGTGACGGCGGCGGCGCCGGTGGGGGTGAGCGGTCCGTACAGGCCCTTGGTCTCGGTCTGGCCGTCACCCTCGGGGCGGTAGCCGTGGGCGAGTTCGGCATCGATCGCGGCGGGGTGGGGCTGGGCGAAGCTGGTGCGGTCCATGCCGAGGGGCTGAAGCACGTGCTGGGCGAGGTACTGGTCGAAGGGCTGGCCGGTGACCGTCTCGACCAGGTAACCAGCCAGCGCGACACCGTAGTTGTCGTACGCGGCGGCGGCGCCGGGGGCGCGGACCCGATCGGGCTGGTGGGCGGCGAGGGTCGCGCCGAGGCCGCCGACGTGCTCGGGGCCGGTCTCGGCGAGGCCCATGAAGGTGTCGTCGAAGCCGCCGGTGTGGGTGAGCAGGTGCTCCAGGGTGACGGGATGGCCGGGGTGGCTGTCCTTGATCTTGAAGGCGGTCAGGTAGTGGTTGACGTCCGTGTCCAGGTCCAACTTCCCCGCCCTGACCTGCTGGAGGACGGCGATCGCGGTGAAGACCTTGGCGTCGGAGCCCATGAAGAAGGCGGTTCTCGCCGGGTCGACGGGCCGCCGGGTCCGGACGTCGGCGACGCCGTAGCCGCTGGTGAACAGCTCGTGCCCGCCGGCCACCACGGTCACCGCGGCACCCGGGATCCGGTGCTCGGCGAGCAGCTCCGGGAGTAGCTGGTCGAACAGACGCTTCACCCCGGCGGGGTCGGGTGGGGTCGCCGGACTGCCCGCGGTCGCCGAACTGCTCGCGTTCGCCGCGCGGTTGGTAGCAGGCGCAGCAGCAGCCCGGGCCGGGGTGAGGCCGTAGAGGAAGAGGCCGATCGCCGCCAGGACCAGGACCAGGCGGAGCAACGGACGGCCGGCGGCGCGTTTGGGCATGACGAACTCCCTGTGTGGGCTGGCGTGTTGGGGAAGCTCCGGCGCCCTGTGGCGGGCCGCTTCCGGACACCTCGAACAGTAGGCGGGCCAGGTCTGGCCGGCCCATGGCCTCCGGGCGTCAATCGGGGGGTGTACCCAGGTACCCGCACCAGGGGTCCGGGGCCCAGTGATCGGGGCACCGGGCTACGGCAGTCTGGGTCTCGCACAGCACAGGACCAGGGGTAGGGAATCCGGCCGCGAGGCCGTCTCACAAGGGGGCGAAGAGTGATGACCGACAAGGCTGACACCGCGGTCGGGGACACCGGGTGGAACCGGCTCGACCGGCCGCGTCGGGCGGTGCGGGAGATGCTGCGCGGAGCGGCGCTGGCCGGGTTCGTGGTGCCGCAGCTGCTGCTGCTCGTCGCCGCCATGGCCGCCGCCGTCCTGCTGGGCCTGGGCGTCGGCGTACTGCTGGTGCCGCCGACCGCCCTCGCCGTCCGGGCGCTGGCCGGCCGCCGCCGCGCGCTGGCCACCCACTGGTCCGGCGTCGGGATCCGCGAGCCGTACCGGCCGCAGGCGCCGGTCGAGCCGGGCCTCAAGGGGGCCTGGCTGCGCTGCCTGGCCTTCCTTGGCGACCCGGCCACCTGGCGGGACCTGCTCTGGCTGCTGGTCGACCCGGTGATCGGCTTCACCGTGGCGCTGTTCCCGCTGATGCTGACCGCCTTCGGCCTCTTCGGTCTGCTGCAGCCCTGGCTCTGGGAGCCGATCGCCTCGGCCGACGGCAACACCTGGTACTACTGGGTGCACGTGACCGACCCCGGCAGTGCCCGGATCGCCGTTCTGCTCGCCGTACCGACCCTGCTGGCCGGCCCGGCGATCGCCCCCGGCGCGTTGCGCGGCCACACCGCGCTGGCCAAGGCGCTGCTCGGCCCGACCGCCCGCGCCGAGGCGCTGGCCGCCCAGCGCAAGGTCGCCCACCTGACCGAGACCCGGCGCGACGCGCTGACCACCCAGGCCGCCGAACTGCGCCGGATCGAAAGGGACTTGCACGACGGTGCGCAGGCCCGACTGGTGGCCATGGGCATGAACCTGGGCGTGGCCGAGCGGCTGGTCGAGCGGGACCCGGCCGCCGCCAGGGAGTTGCTCGCCGAGACCCGCCAGGCCTCCGCGGCCGCGCTCACCGAGCTGCGCGACCTGGTCCGCGGCATCCACCCGCCGGTCCTGGCCGACCGCGGACTGGCCGACGCGGTACGGGCGTTGGGCATGGACAGCCCGCTGGACGTGACCGTGGTCGCCGAACTGCCGGGCCGGGCCGAGGCACCGGTCGAGTCAGCCTTCTACTTCGCCGTCTCGGAGGCGCTGACCAACGCCGCCAAGCACTCCGGCGCCGAGCACGTGGACGTCCAACTCTGGTACCGGGACGGCATGCTGAAGGCCCAGGTCACCGACGACGGAACGGGCGGCGCCGACCCCTCGCGCGGCACCGGGCTGCGCGGCCTGGAGCGGCGGCTTGCTACCTTCGACGGAGTCCTGGCCGTCCACAGCCCGCTCGGCGGCCCCACGACCCTGACCATGGAGCTGCCGTGCGAGTTGTCCTCGCCGAGGACCTCTTCCTCCTGAGGGACGGTCTGGTCCGGATGCTGCAGGCCTACGACTTCGAGGTCGTGGCCGCGGTCGACACCGGACCGGACCTCCTGCAGGCCCTCCTCACCGAGCGCCCGGACGTGGCCGTGGTCGACGTACGGCTGCCCCCGACGTTCACCGACGAGGGCCTCCAGGCGGCGCTGGCGGCACGGCGGCAGATTCCCGGACTGCCGGTGCTGGTGCTGTCCCAGTACGTCGAGCAGCTCTACGCCAAGGAGTTGCTCGCCGACGGCAGCGGCGCGATCGGCTACCTGCTGAAGGACCGGGTCTTCGATCCCGACCAGTTCGTGGAGGCGGTCCAGCGGGTCGCGGCGGGCGGCACCGCGCTGGACCCGCAGGTGATCGCCATGCTGGTCAGCAGCACCGAACGGCGCAAGCCGCTGGACCGGCTGACGCCCCGTGAGCGCGAGGTGCTGGAGCTGATGGCGGAGGGGCGCTCCAACGCGGCGATCGCCGAGCGGATGGTGATCACCGAACGGGCGGTGAAGAAGCACACCGCCAACATCTTCCTCAAGCTCGACCTGCCGCCCTCCGAGGAGGACCACCGCCGGGTGCGGGCGGTGCTGGCCTTCCTGGAGGTCACGTCCTGAGCGGTCCGGCCGTCTCCTCCGCCACCCAGGCCAGGTAGCCGGGGCTGCCGAAGACCACCGGCACGGCGATCACCTCGGGCGTCTCGTACGAGTGCCGCCCGGCGATGAACCCGGCCAGGCGGTCGGCGAGTTCGGCCCGGGTCTTGAGGTCGATCCGCCACTCCTCGGCGTCCTGCACCTCGCCGTCCCACCAGTACACCGACCGGACGGGGTACACCTGCGCGCAGGCCGCCAGGCGCTCCCGCACCACGGTGGCGGCGAGGGAGCGGGCCTGCTCCTCGCTCTCGTGGGTGGTGGTCACCACGACGAAGCCCTGCTGGTTCGCTGTCATGCCCCGACGGTAGCGGTCGCGCGGGCGGCGCCCCGGGGCCCCGACGGTGGCCGGAGCCCGGGCGGCAGGCCCGACAGCAGCCCGGAGCCCCGCCGCCGCGGCCTCGGCAGCGCGGCGACGGGGCGGCTCCGCCCGCGGGCCCGGGGTCAGGGCCGGCGCGCGGTGTGGACGGTCATGGCGGAGAGGTAGAAGGCGTCCGGGCGGTTGAGGATGCCGGTGGGAGCGTCCTCGGCGAGGAGGGCCTCCAGAGTGGCGCGGTCCTCCGGGACGAGCGCCTCGGCCAGCTGGTCGTGGCGGCGACGGAGCTGGGCGTGCAGGTACTCCCGGACGGGACGGGCGAGCGGCGCCGGGTGGTCGACCAGGAAGGTGCGGGTACCGCTGGGGACCAGTCCGGCCCGGCGCAGCATGGCCGGCCAGTCCTCGATCTCCTCGGTGGTGTCCGGCAGTTCGGCGCGCATGGCGCTGAAGCCGTCCTCGTGGGCCGCGTCCAGCCGGGCCTGGAAGCCGGGCCGGCCGAGGCCGAAGTCACGGGGCAGGAAGCGCGGCGGCAGGCCGCTCTCGGCGACGGCGAGCAGGCCGCCGGGCCGCAGCCGCGCGCCCAGAGCGGTGAGCGCGGCCTGCTGGTCGCCGAGGTGGTGGATCGCGTTGCCGGCCCAGATCAGGTCGGCCTCGCCGAGCTTCTCGAACTCGGCGGGCAGGTCGGCCTGTTGGGTACCCAGCCGACCGCCGGAGCGGGTCCGGGCGCGCTCCAGCAGGGCGGCCGACTGGTCGACGGCGACCACCTCGGCCGCCGGGAAGACCTCGGCGAGCAGCCCGGCGATCACCCCGGGACCGCTGCCGACGTCGAGGACCCTCCGTACGCCGCCTTCGCCGGACAGGCCGGACAGGCCGGACAGCCAGCGTGCGGCCTCGGTGACGGCTCCGGCGCGCAGGTCGGCCTCCTGTTCCAGGTGCGCCGCGAGGGCGTCCCAGTCCAGGTCGGCAGCGGGGACGTGGCCGTGGCTGTGCCCGTGGCCGTGCTGGTGGCCGTGGCCGTGGCCATTCTGGTCCTGGTGCTGGTGCTGGTGCGAGGACATGGCCTCTCCTTCCGAGTGGTGCGTCGTGGGTCGCCAGTGGGTCGACGAAAGCTTCCCGCTCAGGCGGGTACCGCGGCGTCGGACGCGCGGCCCCGTCGATCGGCGAGGAGGGCGACCGCCTGCTCGACGTCCTCCGTCGCGAGGTCGTGGTCCAGCGCGAACGCGGCGGCCGCGCCCATCCCGGCGGCGGTGACCACCTGGGTGCGCGGGTCGGCGACGTTGCCGACCGCCCAGACGCCGGGCAGGCTGGTGCGCCCGGTCCGGTCAGTGGTGACCCAGCCGTTGTCGTCCCGCTCGCAGTCGAGGCCGAAGAGCAGCGCGTCCCGGGGCACCGGCTGCGGGAAGACGAACACCGCCTCGCGCAGCACCACCTGCCCGTCGGCGAGCTCGATGCCGCGCAGCCGCCCGTCGTCGGCGACCAGGCGGACGATCCGGCCCTCGACCGCCCGGACACCCCGGGCGGCGAGCCGCTCCCGGTCGGCGTCGGTCAGCGCGAGGGTGTGCGCGAGCAGCACCACGTCGGCCGACCACTGCCGCAGGATCAGCGCCTGGTTGACCGCGCCCGGGCCGGTGCCGAGCACCCCGAGCGGGCGGTCCCGAACCTCCCAGCCGTGGCAGTACGGGCAGTGCAGCACGTCGACGCCCCAGCGCTCGGCCAGACCCGGCAGCTCCGGCAGTCCGTCGCGCAGGCCGGTGGCGACCACCACCTGGCGGGCGTGCAGCACCGGCCCACCGGCCAGGTGCACCACGAAGCCGGGCTCAACCGACTCGGCGACGTCGATGTGCTCGACCCGCCCATCGATCAGGTCCACCCCGTACCGGGCGACCTCCTCCCGCCCGACCGCCAGCAGCGCCGCCGGGGGCATGCCGTCCCGGCTCAGGTAGCCGTGCATGTGGGCGGCGGTGGCGTTGCGCGGCTCACCCTCGTCCACCGCCGCGACCCGCCGCCGGGCCCGGCCCAGCGCCAGGGCGGCGCTCAGTCCCGCCGCGCCCGCGCCGACCACCACCACGTCGTAGCGCTCCGTCGTCCTCATCTCACCCATGGCGCTCACCTCCAACGCCAGGCTGCGACCGACCATCCCGTGTCGGCAAGCTTTGTTGCCATCTCAGCAAACACCTCCACTCTCACTCTGCGGTCCGCCGCCAGTACGAGCGGGCCGCCACCGCCAGCGCCACGCCGTACCCGGCGAAGGCGCACGCCCCGACCCAGGCCACCTGCAGCGCCTGCCCGGCCGTGGCGAACTCGCCCTGCCGGATGCCGATCACCCCGACCGTGCACAGCGCCAGGTAGCCGATCCCGACCAGCCCGTACGGCACCAGCGTGGCCGCGCCGATCAGCGCCGGGGTGAGCGGCAGCCAACGCGGGACCCGGCGGCCGCGCAGCGGCAGGGTCCAGCGCGGGAACACCTGCCCCCACGGCCGCACCAGCCCCCAGAGCAGGAACACCCCGATCGCCGCCAGCAGCACGGTGGCGTCCAGCCCCCAGCGCTCCAGGGCGAGCCAGAGCCCGGAGGAGCCGTTGTGCACGTAGCCGGCGTGCATCTGGTCGCCGCTGATCCCGGCGAAACTGCCGCCGAAGGCCCAGATCACCTTCATCAGCACATACGGAACGAAGGCCAAGGTCCCCGAACAGGCCGCGAGTTGGACGGTGGCCGGGGCCGACGACGGGGCCGCGGGGGGAGCCGCCGCCCGAACGGCCGGCCGCCGGGCCCGGGCGGCACCGGCCAGCAGCAGCGCCCCCGCCGCCGCCAGCGCCTTGTGCACCGCGTCCGGGACGCTGTCCACGCTCTGCCGGAACATCAGCGTCACCACGTCCATCAGCAGGCTCCAGGCCGCCACCGCGGCCAGCCCGCACAGCGGCCACAGCACCCCCGTCAGCCACCGCACCCGCCCCAGCCGTACCGCCGCCCACCCGGCCACGGCCGCCGCCAGGCCCACCCCGGCGACCACCCATCCCAACCAGGAGGCGCCCCACAGCGCGGTCCCGCTCAGCGCACAGCCCAGCCCGAACCCGCCATAGCCGACGCCCCAACCGACCACCGCCCAACCGTTTCCGACCCACCCCTGCTTCACCATGGCCCCAGGCTCGCCCGCGCCGCCGCACCCCGGCGTCCGTCGGAACGACGATCCGACTCCCCCGCCCGAGGGATCCACGGCAGGCCCTTGCCTTGGAGCGCACTCCAACTCCTAGCCTCTGACGCACCACCGCATCACCGACCCACCACCAGGAGGAGCACAACCATGCGCTACCGCGTCCTCGGCGGCACCGGCATCGAGGTGAGCGCCTACTGCCTCGGCACGATGATGTTCGGCGCGATCGGCAACCCGGACCACGACGACTGCGCCCGGATCATCAACGCCGCACTCGACCGGGGCATCAACTTCGTCGACACCGCCGACATCTACTCGGCCGGCGAGTCCGAGGAGATCGTCGGAAAGACGCTGGCCGCCCGCGGCGACCGGGACGACATCGTGCTCGCCACCAAGGCGCACTTCCCGATGGGCGAGGGCCGCAACCGGGGCGGCAACTCCCGGCGTTGGATCGTCCGCGAGGTCGAGGAGAGCCTGCGCCGACTGCGCACCGACTGGATCGACCTCTACCAGATCCACCGGCCCGACCACACCACGGACATCGAGGAGACCCTCTCCGTCCTCGACGACCTCGTCCGGGCCGGCAAGATCCGCGCCTTCGGCTGCTCGACCTTCCCCGCCGAGCAGATCGTGGACGCCCACCACGTCGCCGAGCGCCGCGCCCTGCCGCGCTTCCGCACCGAACAGCCGCCGTACTCGCTGCTCGCCCGCGGCGTGGAGCGGGACGTGCTGCCGGTGGTGCAGCAGCTCGGGATGGGCGCGCTGACCTGGGGCCCGCTGGCCGGCGGCTTCCTCACCGGCCGCTACCGCAAGGGCCTGGAGATCGACCTCACCCGCGGCCGCGCCGCCATCAACCCGGGCCGTTTCGACCCGGCGCTGCCCGCCACGGCCGCCAAGCTGGACGCGGTCGAGGCCTTCACCGAGCTCGCCGAGGAGCTCGGCCGCACCCTGCCCGAGCTGGCCGTGGCCTTCCCCCTGGCCCACCCCGCGGTCACGTCGGTGATCCTCGGCCCGCGCACCACGGAGCAGTTGGACTCCGCCCTCAAGGGCGCCGACCTGGTGCTGGACGATGCCGTCCTGGACCGGATCGACGCCATCGTGGCGCCCGGCACGAACCTCTACCAGGCCGACGGCGCCTGGCAGCCGCCGGCCCTCACCACCCCGGCCCTGCGCCGCCGCCCGGCCGCCGAGCGCTCGGCGGGCTAACGCTCGGCGGGCTGGGGGTGGGCTCGGAACAGCTCACCCCCTCGGCGCGGCGAAGCAGTGGATCAGGACCGTACGGCCGGAGGCCCACCGCTGTTCGCCGCTGCCGAGCAGGGTCCAGCCCAGACGGCGGTAGAGGGTCACGGCGGCGGCGTCGGTGGCGAGCACGTCGAGCACGGGGTGCAGCCCGAGCGCCCGCGCGTGCACCACGGCGCTCGCCAGCAGTCGGGCACCGGCCCCGTGGCCGCGCGCCGCCGGGGCGACGTACAGGCGGCCGATCACGGCGGTCAGTTCGGGGCGCCCGCCGGTCCGCAGACTCCACAGACCGGGGGCGACATCGCCCGGGGCACTGCGGGAGATTCCGACGTGCCCGGCGATCCGGCCCTCCGCCTCGGCGACCCAGGCGGCCAGCAGGCCGTCCGGGGTGAGCCAGGCGGCGGGCCGCTCGGGCCAGTCGGCGGGGTAGCCGTCGACGGTGTGGACGTCGGCCAGCACCCGGACGCAGTCGGCGAGGTCGGCGGCGCGGCGCCGTCGGACGCCCACCCCCGCACCGGTCTGCCGAGAGCCGGACGCGACGACGTTGGCGCGTTCTTCAAGGTCAGCCATGCCGGTACGTTACCGGCCGCCCCTCACCGTCGCAGCAGGTCGACGACCCCGGTCAGGTCCTCCTCGCCGCTGCCGAGCTCCAACCGGCGCTCCATCAACCGGAAGTAGGGCTGCAGTAGTTCGGGGCTCACCCCCTGCTCCTCGGCGGTGCGCAGCAGCGTGCCCTTGCCCGCGACCTGCATCGCCAGGTTGGACACCACGCCCTTGGTGTAGTCGCCGCTCTCCAGCTGCTCGGCGGTCTTGGCGATGGTCCGGGACATCGCGGTGACGTAGCCGCTGAGCAGCGGCGCGAGGTCGCCCGGCCCGACGGCCTCGCCGCGGATCAGCGCGAAGGCGTGCGCAACCCCGGCGAACATGCCGTACATCGCGCTGAGCAGCGCCACGTCGTGCAGCGCCGCGTACCCGGCGTCCCCGCCCACGTACCGGGTGTCAGCCGGGGCGGCGAGGGTCGCCCGGTGCTCCTCGAACAGCTCGGACGAGCCGCTGCAGCCCGCTGCACAGCGAGCGCCTCGACCTCCTGCCGCTCGCCCCCGAGCACGCCGACGAACTGGCCTCCGCCCTTGCCGACCCCGCCCTGCACACCTTCACCGGCGGCCGCCCGGCCGCCCCCGAGGAGATGCGCGCCCGCTGCGCCCGCCTGGCCGCCGGTTCCCCCGACCCGGCCGAGGCCTGGGGCAACTGGGTCCTGCGACAGCGCGCCGACGGCGCCCTGACCGGCTATGTCCAGGCCACCGTCCGCTCCGAAGCCTCCGAAGCCTCCGAAGTCGAACTCGCCTGGGTGGTCGGCACCCCCTGGCAGGGCCGCGGCCTGGCCACCGAAGCCGCCCGCGCCCTCCTCGACCACCTCGCCGCCGCCGACACCACCACCGCCATCGCCCACATCCACCCCGACCACCACGCCTCGGCCCGCATCGCCCGCGCCCTCGGCCTGCGCCCCACCCCACACACCCAGGACGGCGAAATCCGCTGGCAGGCCGATCTTCCGCAGCCGTAGCATCCGAGCCCTGCCGCCACCCGGAAAGCCCGTAGGCGCACCCCCATGTCCGTCGACGCCGGCCTGTACCTGCGCTGGCCCGAGGGCCTCGCACCCTCACCCGCCACGAGGCCGCCGTCCAGCCCGACCTCCGACTGCTCGCCCGACCCCACCCGGAATGCCGTCCACCGCCGATGGGGTTGGATACGGGCATGGCATCTCGTGCACGTGTACGCGCCCCCGAGCTGGTCGGGGCTGGCGGTTGGCTGAACACCGGCGGCAAGGAGCTCACGCTCGCCGACTTCCGGGGCAAGATCACCGTCCTGGACTTCTGGATGTCCTGACCCATTGAAGGAACTCCAGGGGAGAATCATCCCGTGCACCACCACACGATCTGTGACCTGTACCTGCGCCTCTCGCTAGACCGGGACGGCAAGACCGCCATCGACCGCCAGGAAGCCGACTGCCGCGCTTGGGCCGAGCGCAACGGGCTGACCGTCCGCAAGGTCCACATCGACCGGGGGCGCAGCGGGTACAAGGACGTGAGCCGCAAGGGCTTCGATGACGCGCTCACCGCTGTCACGTCCGGCGTGGTCGGTGTCCTGCTGGTCTGGAAGCTGGATCGCCTTTCCCGCAAGGGAATTGGCGAAGTTGGCACCGCCCTGGACGCCATCGGTCGCGTTGGCGGCCGTCTCGTCTCCGTGATGGATGGTCTCGACACGGCCAACGACAGCGCTCGGGTCACGATTGCCCTGCTCGCTGAGCTTGCCCGCTCGGAATCTCGCAACATCGGCACCCGCGTGAGCAGCGCAAAGCGGTACCTGCGCCAGAAAGGCCAGTGGATCGGCGGGCAGCCGCCCTACGGGCTCGCCGTGGACCCGGAGACCAAGAAACTGGTGCACGACCCGGACACCGCCGTCTACGCCCGGCTGATCGCGGACGAGGCGCTGAGCGGCAAGGCGCTGGTGCACATCGCCCGCTTCCTGAACGAGCACGAGATCGAGTCCCCGCGTGGCGGCAAGTGGAGTTCTTCCAGCGTCATGCAGTTGCTCCGCGCCCCGGCGTTCGCTGGCCTCATGCCTCAGACGGAGTACACGGAGGCAGCGGACGGAACGCGCAAGTACGGCAGCCGAGTCGTGCCCTACCGCGATCCCGAGACGCTGGACACGGTCGGCATCGGCGAGGGCATCATCACCCCCGGCGAGCGTGAGCTGATCATCCGGCAACTGGAGTCCCGTACGTTCCCGCATGCGGGCAAGCGCCACGGCCACAAGCAGGGCACGGCGCTTCTCACCGGTCTTGCCCGCTGCGCCCTGTGCGAGTCACCAATGAGCCAGTCGGGGACTTCCTACGTCTGCGCCAACAAGCGCATGGGTCGGGGGTGTTCGGGTGTCACCGCGCGAGTCGAGAGCCTTGACGGCCACGTGACCGATGCGTTCCTGAGCCGTCTTCCGGCACTGGAACCGGGAGACCCGCTGCTGTCCGCCATCGCAGCCCGGTGGGTTCAGCGGAAAGACCCCGAGGTATTCGCGAAGCGGGACGCGATAGAGGCGGAGATCAGCGAAGAGAGCGCCCGTCTGGCCGACTTGGAAGACGCCCGCTACGTGCGTGGCGAATTCTCCGGGGCCGACGCGATCGAGCGGTACAACCGTCTCGCTGGCCGTCTGCGGGGCCGAATCGAGGGCCTGCGCGCCAACTTGGCGGCAATGCCGACCCCGACTGTCGATATCTCCCCGCTGTTGGACGGCGAGATTCTGCGGGCAGCCTGGGAGGGGGACGACGTGGCAGGCCAGCGCAACCGACTGAGGCTGGCCATTGACCGCGTGACCGTCAGTCGGGGCGAACGGGGCAAGCGCTTCGCGGGCCATGAGCGGTGCGTCATCGCATGGGCCGACATGACACCTGAGGACGCATAGCCGCCCCGTAACGGCCCCTGTAGCCCCTGCCTGGCCAACCAGCCCGGCGGGGGCTTTCTCGCGCCCGCAGACGGCCGCACGGGGCTTTCGCCGGGCCTTGCTCGCCTTCGGCGCTGCGGTGGCTGTCCCTCACTCCCGTGACGCGCGCGGTGACGAATGACGATGGCGAAGCACGTTCCGGGTTTACAGCAGGATAGTTCTTTTATTGATCCTCTCTAGTCACCTAAAGTGGATCTGACCTGCTGTTTCATATTCATGGAGAGTCACCTGGAGAGTGCTGTCAGACCTTGATGGTTCACTTGTGGCTCACCTCTTGCAAGACAGCGGGGGTGAAGTGGCATCGACATTTTCGAGGAGTTCGGTTGGGAAAGTACATAGATGACGCGGTCGCCCGCCAGGCTTGGGAGGCTGCCGCTGGGGCCGCTTCACATCCGACCGTGCCCGCCGTGCCGTTCGTGTGGGACGGGGGCCAATGGGTGACCGTGGATGGTCAGTGGCGTGACCTGCCGCTGATCCGCCGGGGCATGGGTGAGTGGCTACTTGCGGCCGCATCCGCCTCGGATGTTGATCCCGCCGAGGAGGAACGCCGTCGGGACCTGCGCGCTAGGGAGCTTGACGCCCGGTTTGCTGCGAATCAGGCACCCACCCCGGAGGCGCAGGAGGAACTGCACCAAATCGCGGACGGCTTTGCCCGTGAACTGGCGTTCATGCCGGATCGGATCTCGCTGGACTTCGTGATCTGCTCCCGCATGCGCGACGTGGCGTCCGAGATGCTGTCCGGCTCGGTTGGCCGGGCGAATCAACTCCTGTCGCTGGCTTCACAGTTCGATGCTTTCCGCGCTGCGATGAAGGACCCGGCGGATTGGGTTGCACGCCTGTCCGCTGCGCCGCGAACTGAGCACGTGCGCACTTCCGCTGTGTGGGAGGCGTTCAGTCTGGCTGAGCCTGTCTTGGCTCGGTCGCTGGGCACCAAGACCGGCAAGAGTGTGCTGTTCGCCGCGATGGACAAGCGGTTCGGTGCTCGCCGGAAGCTGTCTGGCTACGAGGGATGGCGGGGCGTGGCGCTGACGGCGTCTGAGAGGCCACCGGCGGCCGTCTGAGCGCCGGAAAGCCCGGGAACGACAGAGGGACCACCTGCCAACTTCGTAGGTGGTCCCTTGGCCTTGCTGCGCCCTACTCGGCGGCCAACGCCCGGTGCACGGTCCCCTTGCCGACCCCGAGCGCCTTGGCAATCTCCCCGTAGGACTCTCCGGCGGCCTTCCGGCGCTGTGCAGCGGCGAGCATGTCCGGCGTCATTGCCTTGGGCCGTCCGCCGACCCGCCCCTGCGCCTTGGCCGCTTCCAGTCCGGCGCGGGTGCGCTCAACGATCATGTCTCGTTCGAGTTCGGCGAACGCGACCATCATCGTGAAGAAGAACTTGCCCTCACCCTTGGGCGAGTAGCTACCGGCCAGCGTGCCGGTCAGAATCCGCAGACTGATCCCGCGCTGGTGCAGGTCCTCAGCGATGGTCAGCACGTCCTTGGTGGAGCGCCCAAGGCGGTCCAGCTTCCACACGCAGAGCGTGTCACCCTCGCGCATGTAGTCCAGCGCCGCCATGAGCCCGGCCCGGTCGACGTTCTTGCCGGACGCCTTGTCTTCAAAGACGCGG
>NZ_JBSFJV010000109.1:0-25044 GCF_053598235.1 Kitasatospora sp. NPDC001159 | reverse complement strand
GGATGGCGGGGGCGGGCACGGTGTTTGAGAGTGGAGGAGCAGGCAGTCGCCTGCGGCGGTGTGACCGGCGTGTTCCCGAGTGCGGTTGTCGTGCTAGAGGCGTAGGGCCCGCACCGTCCAGTCCAGCAGCCGCGCCGAGCTCCGGGGTGCCGCCCACCCGTTGACCACGGCCAGCAGCTCCAAGTACCGCTCCCGCCGCGGATCCCCCATGGCCCGCAGCCGCGCCAGCAACCGGGCGCGCACCGAACCGTCCGCCGCCGCAGCGTCCAGCATCCCGGCGTACCGGTCCAACAGCTCGGCAACCACCCCAGCCGCCTCAGGCGACTTGGGCACCACTCCCGCCGCAACCGCCGGCTCGGCCAACTCCCGCACCAGCACGGCCAGTCCGGGCCGGGGCGGGCCGCCCGTACCGCTCTCCGCCGCCTCGTCGGCCGCCAGCCCGCGCAGCAGCTCGCGGAACCCGGCGTCCCCCGCCAGCCGCGCCAACTCCACCCAGGCCTCGATCTGTTCGGCCGAGGCGTCCTCCGGCAGCTCCGGCGTCAGCGACCGGGCCACCCCTGCGAAACGACCGTCCGAACCGAACACCTCGGCCAGGAACTCCCCGACCAGGCGCCGCCGCTCCTCCCCCGTCAACCGGGCCAGCTGGTGCACGAGCGTCAACTCCTCCGTGGTGGACCCGTGCCCGGCCACCGCGCCCAGCACCGCCCGCCGCAGCCGCAGCACCCGGATCTGGACGTCCAGCGCCTCGGCGTGCGCCGCCGCGACGTCGGACAGCGCGAGCTCGCGCTCCAGCACCTGCCGGATCACCGGCAGTCCGAGCCCGAGCTCGCGCAGGGTGCGCACCAGTTCCAGACGGGCGACGGCGTCCGCGCCGTACCGCCGGTGGCCGGCCGGGTTGCGGTCGGCCGGCGACACCAGCCCCTGGTCCGAGTAGAACCGGACGGTCTTCACCGTCAGCCCGGTCAGCCGGGCCAGGTCACCGATCAGGTAGTGCGCGTCGCCGTTCACGGCCACCACCCTGGCGCCTCCCCCTACGGGAGGTGCAAGTACGGGAGATGCAGATACCGGAGACGGCCCCCGCTACGGCCTCAGGCCGTCCGCCGCAACAGCGCCAGGTACATCGCGTCCGTCCCGTGCAGGTGCGGCCACAGCTGGACGTCCGGCCCGTCGCCGAGCGCCGGGACACCCGGCAGCAGCGGCCGTGCATCGATCCACTCGACCCGGCCGCCCTCGGCGCGCAGCACGTCGTCGACCACCGCACGGGTCTCCGCCAGGTGCGGCGAGCAGGTCGCGTAGCCGACCACGCCGCCGACCCGGGTGGCGTCGATCGCCGAGCGCAGCAGGTCCCGCTGCAGCGGCCCGAAGGCCGCGACATCGGCCGGACGGCGCCGCCAGCGTGCCTCCGGACGGCGGCGCAGCGCGCCCAGGCCGGAGCACGGCACGTCCACCAGGACCCGGTCGAAGCCGCCGGAGCGCCAGGCCGGGCGCGTCCCGTCCGCCGCGATCACCGTGTACGGACCGGGGTTGCCCTCCAGTGCCCGCGCCACCAGCCGGGCCCGGTGCGGCTGCTTCTCGCTCGCGACCAGCGCCGCACCCCGCTCGGCGGCCAGTGCGCCGAGCAGCGCGGCCTTGCCGCCCGGCCCGGCGCAGCCGTCCAGCCAGAGCCGGTCCGAACCCTCCACCGGTGCCGAAGCCAGCGCCAGCGCCACCAGCTGGCTGCCCTCGTCCTGCACGCCCGCCCGGTTCTCCCGGACAGCGGTCAGCGAGCCCGGGTCGCCGCCCTCGGCGAGCCGTAGCGCGAACGGGGACCAGCGGCCGGGCTCGGCCTCGGGCAGCGCGTCGGCCAGCTCGCCGACGGTGGCCCGGCCGGGGCGGGCGACCAGGGTGACCTCGGGCCGCTCGTTGTCAGCCCGCAGCAGTTCCTCCACGGCGCTTCGCCCGCAGGCGTCCGGCTGCCAGCGGCCGAGCGAGTCCCAGAGTGCGGAGACGACCCAGCGCGGGTGCGAGTGCACGACCGCGAGGTGGTCCTCGGCGTCCTGGTCGTACGGCGGGGCGACCTGCTCGATCCAGGCGTCCAGGTCGTGGGCGCTGATCCGGCGCAGCACGGCGTTGACGAACTTGGCCTTGCCGTCGCCGAGCACCACTCGGGCCAGCTCGACGGTCGCCGAGACGGCCGCGTGGCTGGGGATGCGGGTGGTGAGCAGTTGGTGGGCGCCGAGTGAGAGCACGTCCAGTACCGGCGGGTCGACCTTGCTCAGCGGCCGGTCGATGCAGGCGGCGATGATCGCGTCGTAGGTGCCCTGCAGTCGCAGGGTGCCGTAGACCAGCTCGGTGGCGAGGGCGGCGTCGCGCCGGTCCATGCCCTTCTGCTCGGCCTCGCGGAGCAGCGAGGGCAGGATCAGGTTGGCGTACGCGTCGCGCTCGTCGACGGCGCGCAGCGCGCGGAACGCGACGATCCGGGCCGGGTCCTTCTTCGGCCGACGGTGCGGGCGGGGGGCGCGCTTGGCGCTGGGGGTGGTCACAGGTGCCTCAAAGTGCTTCGGTGGCTATCAGGCCCACGATATCCCTCTCGGCGCGTCCCACTCGAACGCCGACGGTCCGGGGCCCGGAACCGAAGCCTGTCCGGCTCCGGTTCCGGGTGCCGGTTTCCATCCCGGACGCGCAGCCCCCCGGGAGCAGCCCGTCAGCCCTCGGCGCTGGCCGGGAGCCCGAGCCGCTCCCCCGCCTCCAGCCGCGCCCCGCGCGCCCAGTCGGCGGCCCGCATCTCCTTCTTCCCCTGCGGACGCACCTCCCCGAGCTCGATGTCGTGGCTGCCGGTGCCGACCCGCACGCTGTTCTTGCCGACCATCGCGACCTCGCCCGGCGCCAGCTCGGTCGACTCCGGCAGCAGCTTGACCGGCCCGGTGACCTTCAGCCGCTCGCCCCGGAACTCCGTCCACGCCCCCGGCGCCGGAGCGCAGCCGCGGACCACCCGGTCGATCCGCAGCGCGGGGTGGTTCCAGTCGATCCGCGCGTCCTCGACGCTGATCTTCGGCGCGAGCGTGACGCCCTCGGCCGTCTGCGGCACGGCCTGCAGCGAGCCGTCCTCGATGCCGTCCATGGTGGCCGCGAGCAGCCGCGCGCCGGAGTTCGAGAGCCGGGTGAGCAGTTCGCCGCTGGTGTCGCCCGGGCGGATCTCCTCGGTGATCACGCCGTAGACCGGGCCGGAGTCCAGGCCCTGCTCGATCAGGAAGGTGGACGCGCCGGTGACCTCGTCGCCGGCCAGCACCGCGTGCTGGACCGGCGCCGCGCCGCGCCAGGCGGGCAGCAGCGAGAAGTGCAGGTTGACCCAGCCGTGCGCGGGGATCTCCAGGGTGCCGGGGCGCAGCAGCGCGCCGTAGGCGACCACCGGGCAGCAGTCGGGGGCGAGTTCGGTGAGCCGGGCGACGAACTCCGGGTCGCTGGGCTTCACCGGCTTGAGGACCTCGATCCCGGCCTCCTCGGCGCGCTGGGCGACGGGGCTGGCGACCAGCTTGCGGCCGCGCCCGGCGGGGGCGTCGGGGCGGGTGACCACCGCGACG
This sequence comes from Kitasatospora sp. NPDC001159, assembly GCF_053598235.1. Taxonomy (NCBI): domain Bacteria; kingdom Bacillati; phylum Actinomycetota; class Actinomycetes; order Kitasatosporales; family Streptomycetaceae; genus Kitasatospora; species Kitasatospora sp. NPDC001159. The sequence continues at coordinate 21,484 of NZ_JBSFJV010000109.1, read as the reverse complement.
ACCTCGTGCCGGTCGGAGGCGAGCAGGGCCTCCAGGGCGGGAACGGCGACCTCTGGGGTGCCGGCGAAGACGAGACGCATCAAGTGCCTTTCTGCAAAAGGAAGTTCAGGAAGCCAACGAAGACGAGTGAGCCGGACCGGAGCATCGGCGAACCACGCCGGACGGTCAGCGGGCAGCGCCGAAGGTGCTGTGCGGCGACACCTTGACCACCGGCGCCGGCCCGCCGCCCCAGTCCGTCTCCCGGATCGCCTTGAGCGCGGCCTTGCGCTGCTCCCGGTCGAGCCGGTCGATGAAGACGATGCCGTCCAGGTGGTCGGTCTCGTGCTGGATGCACCGGGCGAGCAGCTGGGTGCCCTCCAGCGTGACCGGATCGCCGTACATGTTGAAGCCCTTGGCCACCACGCCGTACGCCCGCTTGGTGTCGTAGCGCAGGCCGGGCAGCGAGAGGCAGCCCTCGGGGCCGTCCTGCTCCTCCTCGCTCAGCGACAGGTCGGGGTTGATCAGGTGTCCGGTGACGCCGTCCACGTGGTACGTGAACACCCGCAGTGAGACGCCGAGTTGGGGCGCGGCCAGGCCGGCGCCGGGGGCGTCGAGCATGGTGTCGGTGAGGTCGCTGACCAGGTTGCGCAGTTCCTTGTCGAAGGTGGTCACCGGCTGGGCGGTGGCCCGCAGGACGGGGTCTCCGAAGAGACGGATCGGCTGGATCGCCACGGGGTACGGGCTCCTGTCCGTAAGGGCACGGGCTACGGGCAACGACTGGTTCAGCGCAAGTCTATGCAACCCTCCCTGGCGATCCGCCGGGCCGTCCTGGGACAGCCACATCGGCTTCTGGCACATCCGAGTCTGCCGAGCCGCGTTACCCCGGCCCCCGCTTCGGCGTTGGTCAAGAGAGATTGACCGGGGTCGGGCGCACGGGACACCGCGCCCCGGCCGATGAACCGTACGGAAGGTGGCACGTAGGCCATGGCTGAGCAGATCAACCACGACGCCCGGGCGCGGGCGAGCCTGCACCTGCTGGTGCGGGACATCGAGCGGGTGAGGCGCCAGGTCGACGCGCTGCGGACGCTCACCGCCCAGTTGGGCAACGTCTACCGACCGCGCCGCCCCAGCACCTCGGCCGGCTTCGTGGTGTACGGACGAGCGCCCGCGCCGACCGTGCGCCTGGCACAGGAGCTGCGGGAGAGCGTGGAGACCCTGGTCGCGGCGGCGGTCGAGTTCGACCGGGCGCTGGGCTTCTCCTGGGACTCGGTGGGCTCCGCCCTCGGGGTCACCAAGCAGGCCGTGCACCGCCGCTACGGCATGCGCCGGCCGACCAGCGAACTCATCGCCGCCAGTGGCGCCGTCCCGGGCCCGAGCCGCCCGGACCGCTCCGAGGACCTGCCCGCCCCCGCCGAACGCGGCGGCCTGGCCGCCACCGTCCCCGCCGCCCGCCAGGGCGGCCTGGACCGCGCCGCCCTCGACCGCGTTCCGCTGGACCGCACCCCGGTGGACCGCACCACCATCGAGCGCACCACCATCGACCGCCCGCAGGCCGACCGCACCGGCATCCCCCTGCGCGGCTGACCGGGCCCCGCACGCCCGGGCCACCCGGGGCGGGGTGGCCCACTCACCCCGCCCCACCGGCCCTGCAAGAGCCGCCGGATCGCCCCGCCGAAAACCACGACACCGACCTGCCGAGAACCCCGCCGAAAACCACGACACCGGCCCGCCGAGAACCGTCAGCCGATGTCCGTCGGATCCACCCGCACCCGCACCGGCTCCGTCGTCCGCAGCGCGATCCGGGCGATCTGCGCCGCCTTGAGCGCCGCCGCCAGCGCCGCCCCGTGCCCGGGCGCCACCCGCAGCAGCGCCCGCTCCTGCTCCTCCCCGCGCAGGGCGGGCACCGGCACCGGCCCGAGCACGTCCGCACCCTCCGGCAACCGGATCAGGTTCAGCAGGTCGGTGACCGCCGCCGGGCTCCCGCTCACCGAGGCCATCCGCGACACCGGCGGGAAGTGCAGCTGCGCCCGCTCGTCCCGCTCCAGCCCGGCGTGACCCAGCGGGTCCCACCGCACCAGCGCCTGCACCGGGCGGGCCGACGGCTCGGCGACCACCACCACCGTCCCGCCCTCCGTCGAGGGCCGGACCAGCGCGGCCGCCGCCAGCCAGAGCCGCAGCGTCTCCTCCCCGGCCCGCAGGTCGGGCCGGCTCAACAGCGCCCAGCCGTCCAGCAGCAGCGCGGCCCCGTAGCCGGAGCCGCCCTCGACCACCGGCTCCGCGCCCGGCGTGGAGATCACCAGCGAGGGTTCGTCCGGCACGGTGTTCAGCACCGCGTCCCGCCCCGAGGTCCGCACCGGGATCCGCGGGAACGCCTTGCCCAGCTCCTCCGCCGTGCGCCGGGCGCCGACCACCTGCGCCCGCAGCCGGAAGGAGCCGCACTCGGGGCAGTGCCAGTCGTTCTCCGGCTCCCCGCACCAACCGCACTGCAGGGAGGCGTCCGCCGACGGCGCCTCCAGCGGCCCCTCGCACCGTCGGCAGCGGGCCGGGGTGCGGCAGCGTCCGCAGGCCAGCCGGGGCACGTAGCCGCGCCGGGGCACCTGGATGAGCACCGGGTGCCCGGCCGCCAGCGACTCCCGGGCCGCCTCCCAGGCCACCGAGGGCAGCCGGGCGGCCTGCGCGGCGGCGTCCCTGTGCTGGTCCTGGTCGGTGACGGTGCGCACCCTCGGCGCGACCCGCCGCACCGTCTCCCGGTCCGCGACCAGCGGCCGCGCCCAACCGGTGCTGACCAGCTGCGCGCCCTCCACGGTCACCGCGTGCCCGCCGAGCAGCACCGCCGCGCCCTCCTCGGCCGCGCGCAGCAGCGCGACCTCGCGCACGTGCGGATGCGGGGCGCGCGGATCGCTGTGGCTGCCGTCGCCGTCGGACCAGACCACCACCAGGCCGAGGTCGCGCACCGGCGCGAACATGGTGGCCCGGGTGCCGATCGCGGCGTGCACCGAGCCGCGGCTGACCGCGAGCCAGCGCCGGTAGCGCTCACGCGGCCCGAGCTCGGCCTCCAGCGCCATGTGCATCCCCGGCCCCAGCAGCTCGGTCAGCGCCTGGTCCACCCGGGCCACCGACCGCCGGTCCGGCAGCACCACCAGCGCGCCGCGCCCGCCGGCCAGCGTCGCCGCCACCGCCCGGGCGATCTCGTACGGCCAACCGGGCCCCGGCAGGGCCGTCCACACCGCGCGCGGCGACCCGCCGCCGGCCAGCGCGGCGAGGAAGTCGGGCCCGGCCGGGTAGCGCTGCCAGCCTCCCGGGGCCGGGGCCTGCGGGCGCGGCAACGGCGGCGGCGAGGGTTCGGCCTCGGCCTTGGCGTGCCGGGGCGGTACGGCCAGCTGCAGCACATCGGCCAGCGTCCCGGCGTACCGGTCGGCGACGGTGCGGCACAGCCGCAGCAGCTGCGGGGAGAGCACCGGTTCGGGCGAGAGCACCTGGGCGAGCGGGGCGAGCGGACCGGGGAAGTCGCTCTTCTCCAGCCGGGCGACGATGAACCCGTCGTGCAACTCCCCGCCCTCGCGCTGGCCCTTCACCACCCGCGCCCCGAAGCGCACCCGCACCCGGACGCCCGGCCGCGCGTCCTCGGCCATGGCGGCCGGGACCTCGTAGTCGAAGAACTTGTCGATGGTGAGCACGCCCTTGTCCACCACGACCCGGGCCACCGGCAGGTGCTCGGCCCGTTTGGCACCCTTCCACGTCCGGGGCTTGGCCCGCTTGACCGTCTCCCGGATGAACGCCAGCTGCTCCGGCTCGGCGGCCCCGTTCTCCCCTGTGCTGCTCATCGCTCCCAGTACTACCAGGTCACACGGACACGGCGCACGAATCAGCCGCGTGCACGAACGTGAACGGCGCCCGCCCCCCGAAGGGGCGGGCGCCGCTTCAAGACCCGGGACGTCAGTCCTGGACGGCAGCCTTCAGGGCATCCACCCGGTCGGTGCGCTCCCAGGTGAAGTCCGGCAGCTCACGACCGAAGTGGCCGTAGGCGGCGGTCTGGGCGTAGATGGGCCGCAGCAGGTCCAGGTCGCGGATGATCGCGGCCGGACGCAGGTCGAAGACCTCGGAGACGGCCTTCTGGATGTTCAGCACCGGAACGGCCTCGGTGCCGAAGGTCTCGACGAACAGGCCGACCGGCTCGGCCTTGCCGATCGCGTACGCAACCTGCACCTCGGCACGGCGCGCCAGGCCGGCCGCGACGATGTTCTTGGCGACCCAGCGCATCGCGTACGCGGCCGAGCGGTCCACCTTGGACGGGTCCTTGCCGGAGAAGGCGCCGCCGCCGTGGCGGGCCATGCCGCCGTAGGTGTCGATGATGATCTTGCGGCCGGTGAGGCCGGCGTCGCCCATCGGGCCGCCGATCTCGAAGCGGCCGGTGGGGTTGACCAGGAGGCGGTAACCCTCCGTGACCAGCTTGATGCCCTGGTCGGCCAGCGCGTTCAGCTCCGGCTCCACGACGAACTCGCGGATGTCCGGGGTGAGCAGCGACTCCAGGTCGATGTCGCTGGCGTGCTGGGTGGAGACGACCACGGTGTCGAGGCGGACGGCCTTGTCACCGTCGTACTCGATGGTGACCTGGGTCTTGCCGTCGGGGCGCAGGTACGGGATGGTCCCGTTCTTGCGGACCTCGGTCAGACGGCGGGAGAGGCGGTGCGCCAGGGTGATCGGCAGCGGCATCAGCTCGGGCGTCTCGTCGGACGCGTAGCCGAACATCAGGCCCTGGTCGCCAGCCCCCTGCTTGTCCAGGTCGTCCTCATCGCCTTCGACCCGGGCCTCGTACGCGGTGTCGACGCCCTGCGCGATGTCGGGCGACTGCGCGCCGATGGACACCGACACGCCGCAGGAGGCGCCGTCGAAGCCCTTCTTGGAGCTGTCGTAGCCGATCTCCAGGATCTTGTCCCGGACGAGCTGGGCGATCGGCGCGTACGCCTTGGTGGTCACCTCGCCGGCCACGTGCACCTGGCCGGTGGTGATGAGCGTCTCCACGGCGACCCGGGACGTCGGGTCCTCCCGGAGGAGAGCGTCAAGGATGGTGTCGCTGATCTGGTCAGCGATCTTGTCGGGGTGTCCCTCGGTCACGGACTCCGAGGTGAACAGGCGGCGAGACACAGCGCTCCCTGGGGTTGCAGCGGCTGCTGACTGAAGGCCCCCGGCGAACCGGGGACATCCGGAAAGACTTGATTCCTGGAGTGTAACGGTCTGCTTCCGCCGAACGTCACCCGCTTCCAGGAATCAAGACCGTTCTCGACCGGGATTCGATCAGTCGCCGATCGATTCGAGCCGCTCCGCGACCAGGTCCCAGACCACGTCCGCCAGGGCCTCCTTGGGGCCCACCGGAATCGGCGTCTCACTGCCGTCCGAGCCCAGAACGACGGCCTCGTTGACGTCCGTACCGAAGGCCTTGCCGTTGCCCACCTCGTTGACGACCAGCAGGTCGCAGCCCTTGCGGGCGAGCTTGGCGCGACCGTTGGCGAGCACGTGGTCGGTCTCCGCCGCGAAACCCACGACCAGTTGGCCCGAACGGGGGCGGTGGGCCGACAGCTCGGCCAGGACGTCCGGGTTGCGGACGAGGGCGACCGGCGCCGGCTCGACCCCCTCGACCTTCTTGATCTTGCCGGTGGCGTACTCGGCCGGCCGGAAGTCCGCCACCGCCGCGGCCATCACCACGGCGTCCGCGTCCTCGGCCGCCTTCAGCGCCGCCTCGCGCAGCTCCAGCGCCGTCCCGACGTGCACCACGTCCACCCCGGCCGGGTCCGGCAGCTCGGCGTTGGCCGAGACCAGGGTCACCCGGGCGCCGCGCGCCGCGGCGGTCACGGCGAGCGCGTAGCCCTGCTTGCCGGAGGACCGGTTGCCCAGGTAGCGCACCGGGTCCAGCGGCTCCCGGGTGCCGCCGGCCGAGACCACCACGTGCCGCCCGGCCAGGTCGGTCGGGACCGCCCCGGCGCGGCGCAGCACGGCCCGGCAGGCGTCGAAGATCGCGGACGGCTCGGGCAGCCGCCCCTTGCCGGTGTCCTTGCCGGTCAGCCGCCCGACGGCGGGCTCCAGCACGATCACGCCACGGCGGCGCAGGGTGGCGACGTTGTCCTGGGTGGCGGGGTGCTCCCACATCTCGGTGTGCATGGCGGGCGCCAGCACGACCGGGCAGCGGGCGGTGAGCAGGGTGTTGGTCAGCAGGTCGTCGGCCAGCCCGTGGGCGGCCTTGGCGATCAGGTCGGCGGTGGCGGGGGCGACCACCACCAGGTCGGCCTGCTGCCCGATCCGCACGTGCGGCACCTCGTGCACGCGCTCCCAGGTCTCGGTCGCGGCCGGGCGGCCGGACAGCGCGGCCCAGGTGGCCTCGCCGACGAAGTGCAGCGCTGCGGCGGTCGGCACCACGGTGACCTGGTGGCCGGACTCGGTGAACCGGCGCAGCAGCTCGCAGGCCTTGTAGGCGGCGATCCCGCCGCTGACGCCCAGGACGACGCGGGGGGCGTCCACCCCGGTCCGGTCCGAAGTCGCACTCATGATCCCGCTCTCCTCCTCGTCTGGAACCCGCCCACCCTACGGCCCCTCAGCTGCCACCCGTACGGTGCCCCATCCTCCAGCGGGCAGCCCCGTCCCGCGGCCAAAAGGCCGAAGGGCCCGGCGGAAACGATTCCGCCGGGCCCTTCCGGAAAAGTACGGGACTGCCTCAGGCAGCCTCGACCGCCTCGGCGGTCAGCATGCCCGCGTTGATCTCGCGCAGTGCGATCGACAGCGGCTTCTCGTGCACGTGGGTGTCGACCAGCGGGCCGACGTACTCCAGCAGGCCCTCGCCGAGCTGGGAGTAGTACGCGTTGATCTGGCGCGCGCGCTTGGCGGCGTAGATCACGAGGCTGTACTTGGAGTCGGTGGCCTCGAGCAGCTCGTCGATCGGCGGGTTGATGATGCCCTCGGGCGCGGTCATGGAAGAGGACACGCTAAAACCTTCCGAAAGGGTGGAAAAGACAGACAGGTCAGGCTACACCGAGCAAGGCTAGCAGTTCGGCCGCTACCTGCTCGACGGAGGTGTTGACAAGGGTCGTGTCGAACTCGGGCTCGGCCGCGAGCTCGACCTTGGCGGCCTCCAGGCGCTTCTCGATCACGTCCTGCGGCTCGGTGCCCCGACCGGTCAGCCGACGGACCAGCTCGTCCCAGCTCGGCGGGGCCAGGAAGACCAGCTGGGCCTCCGGCATCGACTCGCGGACCTGGCGGGCACCCTGCAGATCGATCTCCAGCAGGACGGGCTCGCCGCGCTCCAGCTTCTCCAGCACCGCCGCGCGCGGGGTGCCGTAGCGGTTCCCGGCGAACTCGGCCCACTCCAGCAACTCACCGTTGGCGATCAGCTTGTCGAACTCGTCGTTGTCGACGAAGTGGTACTGGACCCCGTTCTTCTCGCCCGGCCTCGGGTGGCGGGTCGTCGCCGACACCGAGAGCCAGACCTCGGGGTACATCTTCCTCATATGAGCGACGACCGTGCTCTTGCCGACCCCCGAGGGGCCGGAGAGCACGGTCAGCCGCGGACGCTCACTCATGCACCGATTATCCCGGATCGCGGACGATCCCGGGACCGCGGGGCACGGTCAGGCTGCGCCACCGCCGAACTCCCGCTCCAGGGAAGCGATCTGGTTCGTGCCGAGACCCCGGACACGCCGGCTCTCGCTGATGCCGAGGCGCTCCATGATCTGCTTGGCACGGACCTTGCCGACGCCCGGAAGGGACTCCAGCAGGGCCGAGACCTTCATCTTGCCGATGACGTCGTTGTCGTTCTTGCCGGCCTTGATCACCTCGTGCAGGGAGGCGCCGGAGTGCTTGAGCCGGTTCTTGACCTCGGCGCGCTCCCGGCGAGCCTCGGCGGCCTTGGCGAGCGCGGCGGTGCGCTGTTCAGGGGTAAGGGGCGGAAGAGCCACGCCGTTCACCTCAGGGTGTGGAAGGAAGGGATTGAGCTATGACTGGTTCGGTACGCAGGACACCGTCCGCAAGGGGAGCCCAATGGGGAACCACAGGGCCCTGACCTGCGGGAGCTACGAGTTTCGCGGCTCGCCGGTGACCTATCGCCGGACACTACCCGCATTGCGGCGCCACGTCAGGAAAAGAACACGAAAAGTCCTGGTCAGCCAAGGCCGACCAGGACTTTCCGGGGCAAAATGACCGTGATTGCGAAACTTTGACAGGGTCGATGTGATGGCGCTCACGTCAACTCCGGCGTCGGCGCGCCGTCCTGCGGACACTGCGGACGGTCACCGTCCGGCTACCCGCCCGCGGTCTGCCGACATCCGCCGGACACGCTCCGCCACTTGACGGCCGACCGCGGGGCTACTTGACGGCGTCCGCGAACTCGCCCACGAAGCGGTCCGCCGCCTCGCGCAGCGCGGCCACCGAGGGGCCGTGCTTGAGCACGTCCCGGCTGACGCTCGGCACCACGTTGATCACCGAGGCGCCGAACACCCGCGGCAGGTCCGCCATGGTCGCGCCCTGGGCGCCGATCCCGGGGGCCAGCAGCGGGCCGTTGACGGCCAGGTCCACGCCCGCGTCGGCCAGCGTCGCGCCGACCACCGCGCCGAAAGAGCCCAGCGGCGCGGCGTCCCCGTTCTCGGCCGCCAGGTGTCGCAGCACCGTCGCCGCGACCGACTCGCCGTCCGCGCCGACCGCGCGCTGGACCTCGGCGCCCTCCGGGTTGGAGGTGAGCGCCAACGCGAACACGCCGCAGCCCTGCTCGCGGGCCAGGTCCAGAGCCGGGCGCAGCGAGCCGAAGCCCAGGTACGGGCTGACCGTCACGGCGTCCGAGAACAGCGGGCTCGCGGGCGACAGGAAAGCCTCCGCGTAGGCGGCCATGGTGGAGCCGATGTCGCCGCGCTTGGCGTCCATCAGGACCAGCGCACCGGCCGCCCGGGCCTCCTCGACGGTCTTCTCCAGCACCGCGACGCCCTTGCTGCCGAAACGCTCGAAGAAGGCGGCCTGCGGCTTGAGCACGGCCACCCGGTCGCCCAGCGCCTCGACCACAGTGCGGCTGAAGGTCTCCAGCCCGGCGAGGTCGTCGCCGAGCCCCCAGGCGGCTAGCAGGGAGGCGTGCGGGTCGATGCCGACGCAGAGCTGGCCGCGGGTGTCGAGGGCCTGGCGCAGGCGGGCGCCGAACGGGGCGAGGGTCATGTCGTCCTTTCCAGACTTTCCGGAACCGATCAGGCCGGTGTCGATGAGGGTGGTCACGAGCTGCGCACGGCGCTGCCGACGGCCGCCGCCAGGTTGCGGAACCCCGCCGCGCGGACCCGGGCGGAGAGGCCCCGGTGGATCCGGCGGCACCAGAACGGGCCTTCGTAGATGAAGGCGCTGTATCCCTGGACCAGGTCGGCACCGTGGATGATCCGCTGCCAGGCGTCCTCGGCGGTCTCCACGCCGCCGACCGAGACCAGCGTCAGCCGGCCCCCGGTGCGGGCGCGCAGCCGCTGCAGCACCTCCAGGGCGCGGGCCTTGAGCGGGGCGCCGGACAGGCCGCCCATGCCGATCTCCTCGACCCGCTCGGCGTCGGCCCGCAGGCCCTCGCGACCGATCGTGGTGTTGGTGGCGATGATGCCGTCCAGACCCAGCTCCAGGGCGAGGTCGGCGACCGCGTCGATGTCCTCGTCGGCCAGGTCGGGCGCGATCTTGACCAGCAGCGGCACGCGGTGCGCGGTGGTGCGGTCGGCGGCCTCGCGGACGGCGGCCAGCAGCGGGCGCAGGTGGTCGACGGCCTGCAGGTTGCGCAGCCCGGGGGTGTTCGGCGAGCTGACGTTGACCACCAGGTAGTCGGCGTACTTGGCCAGCCGCTCGGTGGACTTGACGTAGTCGGCGACGGCGTCGGCCTCCTCGACCACCTTGGTCTTGCCGATGTTGACGCCGATCACCGGGGTGGAGCTGGTGTGCGGGCGGGCGGCCAGTCGGGCGGCGACCCGGGCCGAGCCCTGGTTGTTGAAGCCCATCCGGTTGATCAGCGCGCGGTCCTCGACCAGGCGGAACAGCCGGGGCGCCGGGTTGCCGGGCTGGGGCTCGCCGGTGATGGTGCCGATCTCGACGTAGTCGAAGCCGAGCATGGCCAGGCCGTCGATGCCGACGCCGTTCTTGTCGAAGCCGGCCGCGAGGCCGAACGGGCCGGGGAGGTCGAGGCCGAGGGCCCGGGTGTGCAGCGCCCGGTCACGCGGCGCGAGGACCAGCCGCACCAGGGTGCGCAGGCCGGGCACCGAGGAGGCGAGCCGGATCCAGAAGAAGGCGAGGTGGTGAGCCTTCTCGGGGTCCATCCGCTTGAAGACGAGGTCGAACAGAAGCTTGTACAAGGGTGGTCAACTCCGAGGACGGGTAGCGGAATTCAGGGCCCGGGCGCAGCCCGTCGACTGAACGGCGGTGGCGGGCGACGGGCGGGCACGGAAGTGGGGGGCACCAATCCGGCTCCGGTGCCCCCCACTGCGGTGGTGCTACTTGCGGCCGGCGTTGATCAGCTCGGCGTGCTCCTGGAGCGACATCACCCCGACCTCGTCGCGCAGTTGCGCGTCCATGCCCTGGACGGCCGCGCCCATCGCCTGGACGGTGGTCAGGCACGGGACCCCGCGGGAGACGGCCGCGGTGCGGATCTCGTAGCCGTCGAGGCGACCGCCGGTGCCGTACGGCGTGTTGATGATCAGGTCGACCTCGCCGTCGTGGATCAGCTGGACGATGGTCTTCTCGCCGTTCGGGCCCTCGCCCTCGCTGTGCTTGCGCACCAGCGTGGACGGGATGCCGCCGCGCTGGAGCACCTCGGCGGTGCCAGCGGTGGCGAGCACCTCGAAGCCCAGCCCGACCAGCGCCCGGGCCGGGAAGACCAGGTTGCGCTTGTCGCGGTTGGCGACCGAGACGAAGACCTTGCCCTTGGTCGGCAGCGCGCCGTACGCGCCGGACTGCGCCTTGGCGTAGGCGGTGCCGAAGACCCTGTCGATGCCCATGACCTCACCGGTCGAGCGCATCTCCGGGCCGAGCACGGTGTCCACGCCGCGGCCGTGGATGTCGCGGAAGCGGCTCCACGGCATCACGGCCTCCTTGACCGAGATCGGGCAGTCGGCGGGCAGCGTGCCGCCGTCGCCCTCGGCCGGGAGCAGGCCCTCGGCGCGCAGCTCGGCGATGGTGGCGCCGAGCGAGATCCGGGCGGCGGCCTTGGCCAGCGGCACGGCGGTCGCCTTGGAGGTGAACGGGACGGTGCGGGAGGCGCGCGGGTTGGCCTCCAGCACGTAGAGGATGTCCCCGGCCAGCGCGAACTGGATGTTGATCAGGCCGCGGACGCCGACACCGCGCGCGATGGCCTCGGTGGAGGTGCGCAGGCGCTTGATGTCGTAGCCGCCGAGGGTGATCGGGGGCAGCGCGCAGGCGGAGTCGCCGGAGTGGATGCCGGCCTCCTCGATGTGCTCCATGACGCCGCCGAGGTAGAGCTCGGTGCCGTCGTAGAGCGCGTCGACGTCGATCTCCACCGCGTCGTCCAGGAAGCGGTCGATCAGCACCGGGTGCTCGGAGATCAGACCGGCGTGCCGCTCCAGGTAGGAGGCGAGCGACGCCTCGTCGTAGACGATCTCCATGCCGCGGCCGCCGAGCACGTAGGACGGGCGGGCCAGGACCGGGTAGCCGATCTCGTCGGCGATCGCCTTGGCCTCCTCGAAGGAGAAGGCGGTGCCGTGCTTGGGGGCGGGCAGGCCGGCGTCGCGCAGTACGCGGCCGAAGGCGCCGCGCTCCTCGGCGAGGTCGATCGCCTCGGGCTGGGTGCCGACGATCGGCACGCCGTTGTCCTTGAGCGCCTGGGCCAGGCCGAGTGGGGTCTGGCCGCCGAGCTGGACGATCACGCCGGCCAGCGGGCCGGCCTGCTGCTCGGCGTGGACGATCTCCAGCACGTCCTCCAGGGTGAGCGGCTCGAAGTAGAGCCGGTCGGAGGTGTCGTAGTCGGTGGAGACGGTCTCCGGGTTGCAGTTGACCATCACGGTCTCGTACCCGGCCTCGGCCAGCGCGAAGGAGGCGTGGACGCAGGAGTAGTCGAACTCGATGCCCTGGCCGATGCGGTTCGGACCGGAGCCGAGGATGATCACGGCTGGCTTGGTGCGCGGGGCGACCTCGTTCTCCTCGTCGTAGGACGAGTAGAAGTACGGGGTCCTGGCGGCGAACTCGGCGGCGCAGGTGTCGACGGTCTTGAACACCGGACGGATGCCGAGCGCGTGGCGCACCTCGCGGACCACGTCGGGGCGCAGACCGCGGATCTCACCGATCTGCTGGTCGGAGAAGCCGTGCCGCTTGGCGTGGCGCAGCAGCTCCGGGGTCAGCTCGGCGGCCTCGGCCAGCTCGCTGGCGATCTCGTCGAGCAGGAAGAGCTGGTCGACGAACCACGGGTCGATCTTGGTGGCCTCGAACACCTCCTCCGCGGTGGCACCGGCCCGGATGGCGTCCATCACGGTGTTGATCCGGCCGTCGGTCGGCACGGCGGCCTTGACCAGCAGCTCGGCCTTGCTCACGCCGGCACCGATCGGTTGGGTCCAGTTGAACTGGGAGCCCTTCTTCTCCAGCGAGCGCAGCGCCTTCTGCAGCGCCTCGGGGAAGTTGCGGCCCAGCGCCATGGCCTCGCCGACGGACTTCATGGTGGTGGTCAGCGTGGCGTCGGCGCTCGGGAACTTCTCGAACGCGAACCGCGGCACCTTGACCACGACGTAGTCGAGGGTCGGCTCGAAGGAGGCCGGGGTCTCCTCGGTGATGTCGTTGGGGATCTCGTCCAGGGTGTAGCCGACGGCCAGCTTGGCGGCGATCTTGGCGATCGGGAAGCCGGTGGCCTTGGAGGCGAGCGCCGAGGAGCGGGAGACGCGCGGGTTCATCTCGATGACGATGACCCGGCCGTCGACGGGGTTGACGGCGAACTGGATGTTGCAGCCGCCGGTGTCGACGCCGACCTCGCGGATGACGGCGATGCCGATGTCGCGCAGGACCTGGTACTCGCGGTCGGTGAGGGTCATCGCCGGGGCGACGGTGATCGAGTCACCGGTGTGCACGCCCATCGGGTCGAAGTTCTCGATGGAGCAGACGACCACGACGTTGTCGCTCTTGTCGCGCATCAGCTCCAGCTCGTACTCCTTCCAGCCGAGGATGGACTCCTCCAGGAGCACCTCGGTGGTCGGCGAGAGGGCCAGGCCCTGGCCGGCGATGCGGCGCAGGTCCTCCTCGTTGTGGGCGAAGCCGGAGCCGGCGCCGCCCATGGTGAAGGAGGGGCGCACCACGACCGGGTAGCCGCCGAGCGTGTCGACGCCGGCCAGCACCTCGTCCATGGTGTGGCAGATGACCGAGCGGGCGGACTCGCCGTAGCCGATCTTCGCGTTGACGGCCTCGACGACGGCCTTGAACAGGTCGCGGTCCTCGCCCTTGTTGATCGCCTCGACGTCGGCGCCGATCAGCTCGACGCCGTACTTCTCCAGCGTGCCCGCCTTGTGCAGCGCGATCGCGGTGTTCAGCGCGGTCTGGCCGCCCAGGGTCGGCAGCAGCGCGTCGGGGCGCTCCTTGGCGATGATCTTCTCGACGAACTCCGGGGTGATCGGCTCGACGTAGGTGGCGTCGGCGATCTCCGGGTCGGTCATGATCGTGGCCGGGTTGGAGTTGACCAGCACGACCCGCAGGCCCTCGGCCTTGAGGACGCGGCAGGCCTGGGTGCCCGAGTAGTCGAACTCGGCGGCCTGGCCGATGACGATCGGGCCGGACCCGATCACCAGGACGGACTTGATGTCAGTGCGCTTAGGCACGCTGGCCCTCCATGAGCTTCACGAAGCGGTCGAACAGGTAGGCGGCGTCGTGCGGGCCGGCGGCCGCTTCAGGGTGGTACTGCACGCTGAAGGCGGGCACGTCGAGCGCCTGCAGGCCCTCGACCACGTCGTCGTTGAGGCAGACGTGGGAGACCTCGACCCGCCCGTAGGGGGTGTCGCTCACCTTGTCCAGCGGCGCGTTCACGGCGAAGCCGTGGTTGTGGGCGGTCACCTCGACCTTGCCGGTGGTGCGGTCCTGCACCGGCTGGTTGATGCCGCGGTGGCCGTACTTGAGCTTGTAGGTGCCGAAGCCCAGGGCACGGCCGAGGATCTGGTTGCCGAAGCAGATCCCGAAGAACGGGGTCTTGCGCTCCAGCACGCCCTGCGCGACGGCGACCTGGTGGTCGGCGGTGGCGGGGTCGCCCGGGCCGTTGGAGAAGAAGACGCCGTCCGGGTTGACCGCGTAGACGTCCTCCAGGGTGGAGTTGGCCGGCAGCACGTGCACCTCGATGCCGCGCTCGGCCATCCGCTGCGGGGTCATCGCCTTGATGCCGAGGTCCAGCGCGGCGACGGTGAACCTCTTCTCACCGATCGCGGGCACGACGTACGGCTCGGTGGTGGCCACCTCCGCGCACAGGTCGGCGCCCTTCATCTCGGGCGACTGCTGCACCCGGGCGAGCAGGGCGGCCGGGTCGGCCAGCGCCTCGCCGGAGAAGATGCCGCAGCGCATCGCGCCGCGCTCGCGCAGGTGGCGGGTCAGCGCGCGGGTGTCGATGCCGCTGATGCCGACGATGCCCTGGTCGGCCAGCTCCTCGTCCAGCGAGCGGCGGGAGCGCCAGTTGGACGCCACCCGGGCGGGGTCGCGCACGACGTAGCCGGCGACCCAGATCTGCTTGGACTCGTCGTCCTCGTCGTTCCAGCCGGTGTTGCCGATCTGCGGGGCGGTCATCACGACCACCTGGCGGTGGTACGACGGGTCGGTCAGGGTCTCCTGGTAGCCGGACATGCCGGTGTTGAAGACCGCCTCGCCGAAGGTCTCGCCGGTGGCGCCGTAGGCCTGGCCGCGGAAGGTCCGGCCGTCCTCCAGGACGAGCACGGCAGCAGCACGATTCAAAAACGGGCGCTCCCGCCGTTGGCGCTGCGTGGTGGGGGCAGGTGCGGTCATCGAGCGGCCTCTTCCGTCTTCGTCTTCGTACGTGTTGCAAGCTGAGCGATCGCCTCGACCCAGGCGGTGTGCTCATCGGGGTGGTCGGCCCGGAAGCCGGAGTCCAGCTCGGTGCCCTCGTGCGTCCAGGTGACGACGAGCAGCCCGGAGGGGACGACCTTGCCGGCGATCCCGGAGTCCGTCCGGGCACCCGTCAGGTGCTCGGCCGGGATCCAGAGGTCGGTGTCGCCGGGGCGCTGCACCAGCAGGCCGTCCTCGCCGAGGGTGAGGTCGGCACGGCTGCGGGTGCCCAGGCCGTGCACGACGACCCGGTCGAGCCAGTTACCGGCCGTGGTCGTGCCGTGGTACCGGCCGCTGGTCTCCAGGATGGTCCGCCCGGCGCGGGCCGGCACGGCGGGCAGCGGGGGGATGTCGGACTGCAGGGTGCGCCGCCAGTTCCAGCCCTGGCGCATCAGCCAGTAGACCAGGCCGATGATGATCAGCAGTCCGATGGACCAGCCGATGTACCCGGGCCAGTTGGTGACCTTCGCCTGCTCCCTGGCGAGCGTGGCGTACGCCGTCACCGCGCCGCTCGCTCGCTCGGCGAGCTCGGTCATGCCAGGCCGCCCTGCTCGGCCAGCTCGCCGGCCAGCACGGTGGCGCGACCGCGCAGGAAGGTGGCGTGCACCCGTCCGGGCAGGTCCAGGCCCTTGTAGGGGGTGTTGCGGCTGCGGGTGGCGAAGTTGTCCGGGTTCACGGCACCACGGTACGCGGGATCGAACAGCACCAGGTTCGCCGGCTCACCAGCCGAGATCGGCCGACCGTGCCCGGTGAGACGGCCGATCCGGGCCGGACGGTGCGACATCCGGTCCGCGACGCCCTCCCAGTTCAGCAGGCCGGTGTCGACCATGGTCTGCTGGACGACCGACAGTGCGGTCTCCAGGCCGACCATGCCCATCGCGGCCACGGCCCACTCGCAGTCCTTGTCCTCGGCCGGGTGCGGCGCGTGGTCGGTGGCGACGGCGTCGATGGTGCCGTCGGCGAGCGCCTTGCGCAGCGCCTGGACGTCCTCGGCGGTGCGCAGCGGCGGGTTCACCTTGTACACCGGGTCGTAGGAGCGGACCAGCTCGTCGGTGAGCAGCAGGTGGTGCGGGGTGACCTCGGCGGTGACGTCCCAGCCCTTGGCCTTGGCCCAGCGGATGATCTCGACCGAGCCGGCCGTGGAGACGTGGCAGACGTGCAGCCGGGAGCCGACGTGCGCGGCGAGCAGCACGTCGCGGGCGATGATCGACTCCTCGGCGACGGCCGGCCAGCCGCCGAGCCCGAGCTCGCCGGAGACCTGGCCCTCGTTCATCTGGGCGCCCTCGGTCAGCCGCGGCTCCTGGGCGTGCTGGGCGACGACGCCGTCGAAGGCCTTGACGTACTCCAGGGCGCGGCGCATCAGCACCGCGTCGTCCACGCACTTCCCGTCGTCCGAGAAGACCCGGACGCCGGCGGCGGACTCGTGCATCGCGCCGAGCTCGGCGAGCTTCTTGCCCTCCAGGCCGACGGTGACGGCGCCGACCGGCTGCACGTCGCAGTAGCCGGCCTCCTGGCCGAGCCGCCAGACCTGCTCGACCACACCGGCGGTGTCGGCCACCGGGGTGGTGTTGGCCATCGCGTGGACGGCGGTGAAGCCGCCCATCGCGGCGGCCTGGGTGCCGGTGAGCACGGTCTCGGCGTCCTCGCGGCCGGGCTCGCGCAGATGGGTGTGCAGGTCGACCAGGCCGGGCAGGACGATCATGCCGGTGGCGTCGATCTCGATGTCCGCCTCGACCGCCAGGCCGGTGCCGATCGCCTTGACGACACCGTCGGCGAGGTGGAGGTCCTGCGGGGCGCCGCCCAGGATCTTGGCGTTGCGGATCAGGTAGCTGGTCACTGAGCGGTCTCCACGGAGTCGGGGCGGGGGGCGGCGGCGGGTTCGGCGGGACCATCGGCGAACACGGCTCCGCCGAGCAGCAGGTAGAGGACGGCCATCCGGACGGAGACGCCGTTGGCGACCTGCTCGACCGCGGTGCAGCGCGGCGAGTCGGCGACCTCGGCGGTGATCTCCATGCCGCGGACCATCGGGCCGGGGTGCATCACGATGGCGTGCTCGGGCAGCTGGGCCATCCGGATGCCGTTCATGCCGTAGCGGCGGCTGTACTCGCGCTCGGTCGGGAAGAACGCGGCGTTCATCCGCTCGCGCTGCACGCGCAGCATCATCAGCGCGTCGGTCTTGGGCAGCACGCTGTCGAGGTCGTAGCTGATCTCGCAGGGCCAGTTCTCGATGCCGATCGGCAGCAGGGTCGGCGGGGCGACGAAGGTGACCTGGGCACCGAGGGTGGTCAGCAGGTGCACGTTGGAGCGGGCGACCCGGCTGTGCAGGACGTCGCCGACGATGGTGACCCGCCGGCCCTCCAGCCCCTGCCCGAGGGCCATGGCCGACCTGCCGGGGCTGAGGTGGCGGCGCATGGTGAAGGCGTCGAGCAGCGCCTGGGTGGGGTGCTCGTGGGTGCCGTCACCGGCGTTGATCACGCTGCCGTGCAGCCAGTCGGACTGGGCCAGCCGGGCCGGGGCGCCCGAGGCGTGGTGCCGGATGACGACCGCGTCGGCGCCCATCGCCTGCAGGGTCAGCGCGGTGTCCTTGAGGCTCTCGCCCTTGGAGACCGAGGAGCCCTTGGCGGAGAAGTTGATGACGTCGGCGGAGAGCCGCTTCTCGGCGACCTCGAAGGAGGTCTTGGTGCGGGTGGAGTCCTCGAAGAAGAGGTTGACGACGGTGCGGCCGCGCAGCGTGGGCAGCTTCTTGACGGCCCGGCCCGAGAGCTGGGCCAGCTCCTCGGCGGTGTCCAGGATCAGCAGCGCGTCGTCGCGGCTGAGATCGGCGGCGGAGACGAGGTGGCGCTTCACGCGGGTTACTCCGGGAGGTGCGGTTCGGTGGGCTGGGAGGCCAGGGCCTGCGAGCTGCGGGCGGTGTAGTCGCGGTCGCCGACCAGGACGGCGTCCACGCCGTCGGTGTCGGCCAGGCGCACCTGCACGGCCTCGCGCAGCGAGGTCGGAAGGTTCTTGCCCACGTAGTCGGCCCGGATCGGCAGCTCGCGGTGGCCTCGGTCGACCAGGACGGCGAGCTGGACGGCGCGCGGGCGGCCGATGTCGCTCAGCGCGTCGAGCGCGGCGCGGATGGTGCGGCCGGAGAAGAGCACGTCGTCGACCAGGATCACCAGCTTGCCGTCGATGCCGCCGGGCGGGATCTCGGTGTGCTCCAGGGCGCGGGCGGGCTTCAGCCGCAGGTCGTCCCGGTACATGGTGATGTCCAGGGTGCCCAGCGGGATCTCGCGGCCGGTGATCTGGGCCAGCCGGCCGTGCAGGCGGCGGGCGAGGTGGACGCCCCTGGTGTGGATGCCGAGCAGCACGACGTCCTCCGCGCCCTTGGCGCGCTCGACGATCTCGTGCGCTATCCGGGTGACGACCCGGGCGATGTCCGTGCCGTCCAGCACCTGGTGCGGCGGCCGCGGCGTCGATTCTTGGTGTGCGGTCATGCCGAAGCGGACCTCCTTCCCCGCCTCACGGGACGGGCCTTAAAGGATGTCTGGGATCTGCCCCCGCCGAACCGGGCGTGGGCTTCGGGTCATCCTATCAGCGCCCCGAGAGGCAAATGGACGTCCACCGTTCCGCTTCATCGGGTTAACGCCCTGGACGCGCCGACGATGGGGGCCATTCGCACGAGTGCCCCATTCGGCTTGACGCAACTACCTTACTCTACGTAACCTCACAGTGAGTTACGAGACGGCCGTCGAACCCACCGGTAACGGCGTCGACAATCGCCCGTGACCCACCACTGAACGCGAAGCAATCTCGTCCGGGGAGATCAATGTCCAGCGACTACGCGAAGCAGCTCGGAGGCAAGCTCCGAGCGATCCGCACTCAGCAGGGGCTCTCCCTGCACGGTGTCGAGGAGAAGTCCCAGGGGCGCTGGAAGGCAGTCGTCGTCGGCTCGTACGAGCGCGGCGACCGTGCGGTCACCGTGCAGCGGCTGGCCGAGCTCGCCGAGTTCTACGGCGTTCCGGTGCAGGAGCTCCTGCCCGGCGGTACCCCGGGCGGCGCGGCCGAGCCGCCGCCGCGCCTGGTCCTCGACCTGGAGAGACTGACCCAGGTCCCGTCCGAGAAGGCCGGCCCGCTGCAGCGCTACGCGGCGACCATCCAGAGCCAGCGCGGTGACTACAACGGCAAGGTGCTCTCGATCCGCCAGGACGACCTGCGCACGCTGGCCGTGATCTACGACCAGTCGCCGTCGATCCTCACCGAGCAGCTGATCTCCTGGGGCGTGCTCAACCCCGACGCGCGCCGCGCGGTGCGCGAGGAGGACGCGAGCTGACGCTCGCCGCACCGGCTCCCATCAATGGACACCAGCACGCGTTTGATCAGTGCTGGCAAGCAGAAACGTCACGGCGCGGCCTCCCGGATCCGGGGGCCGCGCCGCGGTGTTGCGGTGACCGCCGCCTCGCCTTCGGCACCGGCGCGCCCTTCGGCTCGGCAGCAGGAGTTCAGCAGACCGTGCCCAGGCTGTAGCCCGGCTGCGCCGCCACCCCGTCCAGCCGCACGGGCCGGGCGGCCGGCGCCCAGTCCGGCCCGCCGCTCGACCAGGCCCAGGCGGCCGGCAGGTACTCCCCGCAGGAGGCGGCCGAACCCTGCGAGCCGTGCAGCACCGCGACGCCCGGCAGCTCCAGCGCCAGCCCGGCGCACAGCACCGCGCAGACCAGCTCCAAGTCCTCGTCGTTGATCCGCACCACGCCGTCCTCCCACTGCAGCACCCGGGCCGCGGCGGCGAGCTTCCCGTCCGGCGCGTCCACCCGCAGGCGCAGCTCGTACACCCCGGCGCCCGCGCCGACCAGCATCCGGCGGAACACCTCGCCCCCGCGCTGGTAGGCGGCGCGCACCCAGCGGGCGTGGTCCTCGTCGATCTCGCCCGGGCCCCCGTGCAGGCCGCCATCCAGCAGCAGGTCCGCGTGGCAGAGCGTCAGCCCGTTCTCCCGGGCCCTCACCAGGCGCGGCACGAAGTCCCCGGCCAGTTCCTCGCCCTGGTAAGCCAGCAGCTGGGTCTGCAGCGGCGGGTTGACCAGGTATCGGTCGCGGGAGGCGGGCTCGGCCGGGTCCAGCCGGTGCAGCAGGCAGAACTCCTCGAAGTCCTGCGGGTGGAACATCCGGGCCCGGACGGTCTCGAACCGCTCCAGCGCGTCGGCCAGCAGTTCGGCGATGTCGGCCAGGTAGCGCTCGTAGTCGGGGGCGTCGGTCACGCCCCAGGCCTGGGCCCGCCGGAAGTCCGCGGCGTTGGTGAGCACCCCGATGACGAACGTCTGCTCGGCCCCCTCGGCCGGCCGCGGCCGGTGCGGCGCCCGCAGCGCGGGCCGCAGGCCGCCGGCGGTGCAGTCGGAGTTACGGCGGGCGCGGCCCTTGCGGCTGGTCATCGAGGCTCCTGGCGTCGGCGGGCGACCGTCGGCGGGACGGTCAGCGGCGGGGGCTCGCCGCTGACCGTGTTACTCCCCAGTTCCGCGCGCCACACACGTACGGCGTGTCACAGGAATGTAACCACCGGTAATACCGATGGCCGTCTCCGAGCCACCTCACGCCGAGCGCGGCACCCGGGCCAGCTGGCGGGACTGGGCGACCAGGCGGCCGGCCTCGTCCCAGATCTCGGCGTCCTCCTCGAAGTAGCCGCCGGCCAGGTTGCGGGTGGCGTGGGTGACCCGCAGCCAGCCCGGGGCCGGCTTGGCCCGTAGGTGGACGGTCAGCTCGATGGTCGGGGCCCAGCCGGGCATACCGAGGTCGAAGGTGACCGGCGGCAGCGCGTCGGCGACCAGCAGGAGCAGCAGCGGGTCGGGCTCACGACCGTCGCGGAGCCGGAACCAGCCCTGGATCCGCCCGTTGCCGGAGGGCTGCCCGAGCGCCCAGCCGACGGTGGCCGGGTCGAGCCGCAGGTCGAAGCGCTCCAGCAGGGCGGCCTGCTCGATCAGCTGCTTGGGCGCGTGCTCGACGCCGATGCACTGGTCCGGCGGCGGCAGCTGCGGCGGGCTGGCGCTGGTGCGCACCTCGCCCTCGGCGGCGGCGAGGTCGCCGTGGCTGGCCACCACCCGCAGCCGCTCGACGCCGTCCTGACTGAGCGAGGCGGTGCCGGTGGACAGGCCGCGACCGGTGCGCAGCACCTCGGTGCGGACGGTGGCCGGACCGGGCGTGGAGGCGGACAGGTAGTAACCGCTGATTGACACCGGGTCCGGGTGCTCGCCGTGCTCCAGCGACAGCGCGTGTCCGGCCACGGCGAGCAGCAGGCCGCCGTTGACCCCGCCGCCGATCTGCCAGCCGGCGCCGAGCTCGGCGTCGTAGCGGCCGGACTCCTCCGGGTGTCTGGTCAGGGCGATGCCCTGGTCGAACTCGCTGCGGATCGCGGTGGTCATGGAGGGGCCGGCTACGCCGAGGGCGGGCGGCTGTCCCGGGACGTGCCGGGTGCCCAGGTGATCGCCTGGGCGGTGGTGGCCGCGCTGCCCGCGATGGT
>NZ_JBSFJV010000108.1:0-25101 GCF_053598235.1 Kitasatospora sp. NPDC001159 | reverse complement strand
GCGAGCGGACCCGGCCGGAGTTGCGGCCGTGGTACTTCTCCGGCAGACCGGCGTGGCAGACCACCAGGGCGCCGCCGTCCAGCATGTAGTGGCTGACCAGGCCGCGCATGAAGGCGCGGACCTCGGCCTTGAACTCCTCGCTCTCACCGGCCAGCTGGTCCAGCGACTCCTGGAGGCCGTACGCGACGGTCACCTTCTTGCCGTCCATCGCCCGGCCGAGCTTGTTCTCGTGGTTCCCGGGCACGCAGATCGCGTGGCCGGCCGCCACCATGCCCATCACCAGGCGCAGCACGCCCGGGGTGTCGGGGCCGCGGTCGACCAGGTCGCCGACGAAGAGCGCGGTGCGGCCCGCGGGGTGGACGGCGTCCACCGGGCGGCCCTCGGCGTCCCGGGCGAGGGTGTAGCCGAGGCGGGTGAGCAGGGTCTCCAGCTCGGAGCGGCAGCCGTGGATGTCGCCGACGATGTCGAACGGGCCGGTGAGGTGGCGCAGGTCGTTGTAGCGCTTCTCCAGCTCGATCTCGGCGGCCGCCACCTCGGTCTCGCCGCGCAGGACGTGCACCTTGCGGAAGCCCTCGCGCTCCAGGCCGCGCAGTGAGCGGCGCAGCTCGCGGTGCTGGCGCGGGACGACGTGGGCGGGCAGCTGGCGGTCCGGGCGGGAGCGGTTGCGCTCGGCGCACACGCCGGGCGGGACGTCCAGCACGATCGCGATCGGCAGCACGTCGTGCTCGCGGGCGATCCTGATCAGCTGCCTACGGGTCTCGGGCTGGACGTTGGTGGCGTCCACCACGGTGAGGCGGCCGGCCGCGAGGCGCTTGCCGACGATGTAGTGCAGGACGTCGAAGGCCTCGGCGGAGGCCGACTGGTCGTTCTCGTCGTCGGCGACCAGGCCGCGGCAGAAGTCGGAGGAGACCACCTGGGTGGGCAGGAAGTGGCGGCGGGCGAAGCTGGACTTGCCCGCGCCGCTGGTGCCGATCAGGACGACCAGGGAGACGTCGGTGACGGGGAGGCGGCGGGGGGTGGTGCTCCCGGTTTCGTCGTTGGTCATCGGAGTTCGCCTCCTTCGGGCGTGGCGGTGGTGGTCGTCGTGGTGGTGGTCGTTGTGCCAGCGGTGGTGGTCGCGGCGGTCCGGTCGGGGCCGGATCCGGCGCGGAAAAGGGCGAGCTGGGTCGGGGCGCCGGCCTCCTCGTCCTCGGGGCCGACCGGACGCAGCTCGACCGTGTAGCCGTACGCGGCCGCGACCTTCTCGGCCCAGGCGCGGAACTCGGCGCGGGACCACTCGAAACGGTGGTCGGCGTGCCGGACGCTGCCCGCCGGGAGGCTCTCCCAGCGCGGGTTGTACTCCACGTTGGGCGTGGTGACCACGACGGCCTTCGGACGGGCGGCGCCGAACACCGAGTACTCCAGGGCGGGCAGCCGCGGCAGGTCCAGGTGCTCGATCACCTCGCACAGCACCGCCGCGTCGTAGCCCTTCAGCCGGGCGTCGGTGTACGTCAGCGCGCCCTGCGCCAGCGTCACCCGGGCCGCCTGCCGCTCGGGCAGACGCTCCAGGCGCAGCTTGCGGCTCGCCGCCTGCAGCGCCCGCGTGGACACGTCCACGCCGAGGATGTCGGTGAACCGGGCGTCCTTCAGCAGCTCACCGATCAGCTCGCCCTGGCCGCAGCCGAGGTCGGCGACCCGGGCCGCGCCGGTCTCGTGGAGGGCGGTGAGGATCGCGGTGCGGCGCTGCTCGGCGAGCGAGGGTCGGCGGGGCCGCTCAGGCTGCTGCTGCTCGCTGTTCCCGGTGTGCCCGCTGTTCCCGGTGGTCTCAGCGATCTCGGCGGTCCCGTCGGTCCCGGTGAAGTCGGCGCTCTCCTCCTCCGGCCGGTCGTCGACCGCGTTGTCGATCTCCTCGACCTCGCGGTCGTCCGCCTCCGCCAGCCGGGCCAGCTCCAGCCGTTCCATCGCGGCCCGGGTCAGCGACCAGCGCCGGGACAGGTAGCGGCGGGCGATCAGGGCGCGCTCCGGGTGGGCGGCCAGCCAGCCCTCGCCGGCGGCGAGCAGCTTGTCCACCTCGTCCGGGGCGACCCAGTAGTGCTTGGCCCCGTCCAGCACCGGCAGCAGCACGTACAGCTGCTGGAGCGCGTCGGCGAGCCGTACGGACTCCGCGGCGAGCGCGATCCGCACGTAGCGGGACTCGCCCCACTCCGGGAAGGCTTCGTCCAGCGGGATCGCCGTCGCCTCGACCCGCCAGCCCAGCGGTTCGAACAGCCTGGCCACCATCGCCGGGCCACCGCCCTCGCCCGCGCCGTTCGCGGGCACGGCGGGCAGCTCGATCCGCAGCGGGCGGGCCTGCCCCGGCAGTTCGGGGCGGGCCGGGCAGTCGCCCTTCATCGCGGACCGGAACACCGTCCGCAGCGCCACCGCGAGCAGCGAGGACGCGGCGTACGGGCGGTCGTTGACGTACTGGGCGAGCGCGAAGTCAGGCGAGCCGCCGCGACCCCTGCCGTTGCCCCGACCCTTGCGGACCAGCGCGATGGGGTCGATGTCCAGCAGCAGCACCGCCGTGCAGACCTCGTCCGCCGCCTCGGGGTAGAAGACGTGGGCCTCGCCGTGCGACGTCGTGAACCGCTGGACCTTGCCGGGATGCTTGTGCAGCAGGAACCCGAGATCCGTGGCCGGGTTCTCGGCGCTGCCGATGGTGGAGATCGACATGAACACCCGGCTGAGTATGCCCAGCACGGGGCCTCCGAGCACCGGGTTTTCCCGCCGCTCGCCCCGCCGACCTGCGGGTCCGCAGGGCACGTCCGGACGGTGGGCGTGTTCGGCACGTCGGCCCCGCATTGGTTAACGTGCACGGTGTGACTGCTGAATCCACCTCCCTCCCGAACGGCGCCGTGGCCACCGGTCTGGCCACCATCGCCGCCGACGGCACCGTCCTCGACACCTGGTTCCCCGCCCCCGTGCTGGCCGCCGAGCCCGGCCCGGCCGGCACCGTCCGCCTGACCGCCGAGCAGGCCGAGGCCGAGCTCGGCGCCGGTGCCGCCGACGCCCTGCGCGCCGACGCCCGCCGGGGCGTCGAGGTGGTCGCCGTGCGCACCACCATCGCCTCGCTGGACGAGAAGCCGCTCGACACCCACGACGTGTACCTGCGCCTGCACCTGCTCAGCCACCGCCTGGTCAAGCCGCACGGCCAGAACCTGGACGGCATCTTCGGTCTGCTCGCCAACGTCGCGTGGACCAGCATCGGCCCCGTCCCGGTGGACAAGGTCGAGCAGGCCCGCCTCGCCGTCCGCGCCCAGGGCGGCCAGCTGGCCGTCTACGGGATCGACAAGTTCCCGCGGATGACCGACTACGTCGCCCCGGCCGGTGTGCGCATCGCCCACGCCGACCGCGTCCGACTCGGCGCCCACCTGGCGCCCGGCACCACCGTGATGCACGAGGGCTTCGTCAACTTCAACGCCGGCACCCTCGGCACCTCGATGGTCGAGGGCCGGATCAGCGCGGGCGTCGTGGTCGGCGACCACAGCGACATCGGCGGCGGCGCCTCGATCATGGGCACCCTGTCCGGCGGCGGCAAGCAGGTCGTCTCGGTCGGCGAGCGCTGCCTGCTCGGTGCCAACGCGGGCATCGGCATCTCGCTCGGCAGCGACTGCGTGGTCGAGGCCGGCCTGTACGTCACCGCCGGCACCCGGGTCACCACCCCGGACGGCGCGGTGGCCAAGGCCGTCGAGCTGTCCGGCCAGGACAACCTGCTGTTCCGCCGCAACTCGCAGACCGGCGCGGTCGAAGTCATCGCCCGCTCCGGCTCCTGGGGCGGCCTGAACGCGGACCTGCACGCCCACAACTGACCTTCGGGCAGCGGTCCCCGGGGTCCGGCGCTGGATGCGCCGGACCCCTTCGGCGTTCTCCGGGCGTTCTGCGGGTTCCGCAGGCGTTCTGCGACGCGGCAGCCGCCCCCACGACGCTCCTACGGCCGGCGGTGGCGCCCCGGCGCCCGGCGCTGCCGCGGCGCCGGGTAGGGCGGCCGCCGCAGCCCGTCGCCCTCGATCCCGTGCAGGATCCGCTGGGCGGCGGCGTAGTCCTCGGCCACCGTCTCCGCCAGCCACTGGTAGCCGTCCCACCGCACGATCAGCCGCGGCTCACCCGGCGCCACATGGGCACCCCGCTGCTGTTCCTGCGTGAGCCGTACGGCCCTCAACTGCCCGATCGGCCGCAGCCGTTGCTCCCGCCTCGCGGCCCACGACGCCAGCGGTTCGTCCTCGTCCATCGCCCCAGTCTGGCCTCCTCACCCCGTTGATCGGCACCCTCGTCACTCGACCGGGGGACGCACCGGCCCCGCCGCCCGAACCTCCCGGCCCCGCTCGCTCCCTACCGCGCCATCAGCGGCTCCTCAGGACGGCGAGCCGCTGGGTCGCCCTGGTCATCGCGACGTAGCGGTCGACCGCTCCCTCGACGCCCTCGCCGAACGCCTCCGGATCGACCAGGACGACCAGGTCGAATTCGAGCCCCTTGGCCAGCTCCGGGGTGAGCGAGCGGACCCGCGGCCGCTCCTCGAAGCCCGGAGCGCCGATGACGCAGGCGACCCCTTCGGCGTGCTCGGCGAGCCAGGTGTCGAGCACCGCCTCCAGCTCCGCCACCGCACCGTGCCGGACCGGGATGCCGCTGCTGCGCACCGAGGTCGGCACATTGGCGTCCGGCAGGGCCGCCCGGATGGCGGGCTCGGCCTCCGCCATGACCTCCTCCGGGGTGCGGTAGTTGATGCTCAGCGAGGCCATGACGGTGCGGTCGAGCCCGACCCGTTGCAGGCGCTCCTGCCAGGACTCGGTGAAGCCGTGCCTGGCCTGGGCGCGGTCCCCGACGATGGTGAAGCTCCGGGACGGGCAGCGCAGCAGTAGCATTTGCCACTCCGCGTCGGTGAGTTCCTGGGCCTCGTCCACGACGATGTGCGCGAACGGACCGGCCAGCGGCTCCGCGTCGGCGCCGGGCAGCGCAGCCTCGTCGATCAGGGTGTCCTGGAGGTCCCGGCCGCGCAGCATCGTCACCACGCCCTCGCCGTCGTCGTCGGCTTGGAGCAGGCCGCCGATCACGTCGGCCATCCGCTCGCGCTCGGCGGCCACCGAGGCCTGGTGGCCGCGTCGGCGCAGGGTGGCCTCGCGGTCCCCGAGCCGCTGCCGGGCCGCGTCCAGGAGCGGCAGGTCGGCGACCGTCCAGGCCTGCGGGGCGTGCTTGCGCTGGAGCTTGCGGACCTCCTCGGGGGCGAGGTGCGGCGCGCACGTCCGCAGGTAGGCGGGCACCGACCAGAGGTCGCCGACCAGGTCGGTCGCGTCGAGCAGCGGCCAGGCGCGGTTGAGGGTCTCGACCAGCTCCCGGTCCTGCTTCAGCGAGCGCCGGAACAGCTCGGGCGAGACCTCCTCGTCGTCCTGCTCCAGCTTGTCCGTCAGGATCGTGACCAGCTCGTCCCAGATCTGCTCGCGCGCCTCGTTGTGCGGGGTGCCCGGGTCCGGGGCGTCGAAGGCCTCGACCCAGTCCTCGGCACTCAGCCAGAGGTCGGACCAGTAGGTGGTCACCGCCATCCCCTCGGTCGGCGGCTTCTCGTAGAACCGGACGGCCTTCTCGATCGCCTTCACCATGTCGACGGAGGACTTCAGCCGGGCCACCTCCGGGTCGGCCTCCTTCACCGCGCCCGCGCCCTCGGGGAGGAAGTCCCGCACGGTGCAGGTGCGCACGCCCTCCTCGCCGAGGCTGGGCAGGACGTCGGCGACGTAGGCCAGGTAGGGCTGGTGCGGGCCGACGAACAGTACGCCGCCGCGCCGGTGGCCGAGGCGGGGGTCGGAGTACAGCAGGTAGGCGGAGCGGTGCAGGGCGACCACGGTCTTGCCGGTACCGGGACCGCCGTCGACCACCAGGGCGCCGCGCGAGCCGGCCCGGACGACGGCGTCCTGGTCGGCCTGGATGGTGCCGAGCACGTCCCGCATCCGGGCCGAGCGGTTGCCGCCCAGGCTGGCGATGAAGGCGGACTGGTCGTCCAGCGCGGCGTGCCCCTCCAGGCCCTCGGCGGTGAACACCTCGTCCCAGTAGTCGGCGATCCGGCCGCGGGTCCAGCGGTACCTGCGGCGGCTGACCAGGCCCATCGGGTCGCCGTGGGTGGCCGCGAAGAACGGCTCGGCCGCGGGCGAGCGCCAGTCGACCAGCAGCCGACGGCCCTCGCTGTCGGTGAGCCCGAGCCGGCCGATGTACACCGGCTCCTCGTCGTCGGCGGCGACGATCCGCCCGAGGCACAGGTCCAGGCCGTAGCGACGCAGCGCGCGCAGCCGGCCGCTCAGCCGGTGGACCTCGATGTCCCGATCCATCGCCGCCTGCCCGGCGCCGCCCGGTGCCCGGCGCACCGCGTCGAGCTGGTCGGACAGTTCGGCGATCGCCTGCTCCAGGCTCTCCGCGATGTCCGCGAAGTGCCGCTCGTCGCCCGCGATCAGCGCCGGGTCGGCCTTGGCGGAAAGGCGCTCGGGAAGGTCGAAAGCACTGGTGGTCAGGGGGTTCATGGCATCAGCTCCGATCTGAGGCCAGCGATTCTGGGCCATCACCAGGGCCTTGCCGCAAGACCCCTGGTGCGCTATACGTTGAGAGTGGCAAGGGGTGGGTTCTCCCCCTTTCCCTTCTTCTCCTTTCTTCCTTCCGCTCCTTTCGCAGGCGCCTCCGTCGCCCCCCGCACTCCTCTCGCCGACCCGGTCCCTAGCCGAGGCCACACCGCGGCGGCAATCCAGGATCACCCGAGTGGCTTACGGCGTACCGGAGTTGGACCGCATCGGGTGGTCAGCGGTGACCGGCCGCCGGAACGGTTCGTTGGTCGCTGCGGCACACCGCACCACCGATCCGAAGAGGTCCCGCCATGTCCGAACCCTCTGCCACGCCGCAGCTCCCGAGCAGCCCGACGGGCTCGGCCACCGGCGCCGCGGCCGGGCCCGCGACCCCCAAGAGCCTCCTGGAGCAGATGCAGGAACTGCTCGCCTCGGTGACCGCGGACCTCGCCGAGCTGCAGTCCGGCACCCGGGGCGCCGCCCCGGGTGCCGCCTACCTGGCCGGCACCGAGACCTCCGAAGCCTCGGCCGCGCCGGGCACCCGGTAGTCCGGCGCCCGCTCCTGCGCCATCGGCCCGTCAGCGCCCGGCGGGCCGAGCCGGACCACCAGTAACGGCGAGCCCCGGCCGACCCGTTCGGGCTCCGCCCCGCCGAGCGCCGTGGGCTCCGCTCCCCCGCCCCGGCCCACCGCCCCGCGCAGTCGTACGGCCACGTCCTTGCACTCCGACACCGCGTCCACGCCGTCGATGCACGTCCAGTAGAGGCTTTCGGTCTCGGCCCCGCAGGCGAGCACCACCAGCGTCTCCCCGACCTCCCGCAGCAGCTCGTCCAGCGCCTCCAACACCGGTTCTGGCTCACCGAGTTCGGTGAGCCGCCCGACCCGTCCGCCGCTCACCAGGGAGGCCTTGGGGACGGACCGGTCCAGGCAGACCGCCGCGTGCGCCCCCGCCTCGGAGAGCTGCTGGCCGAGTCCGCTCAGCTCCTCGTCCTCCGACTCCGCCAACCTGGCGCCCACCGCCTCGGTGAGCAGTGCGGCCTGCCGCGCCTCGGCCAGCACATCCGGTACGTGCCTGGCCTCGGTCAGCGCGTACCGGGCCGTCTTGATCAGTCGCAGCGCCTCCATGGACCCCGCTCCTTCCGCTCGCTGTCGCCGTCGCCCCCGACCGCCGCCGGGGCGGTCGAGTGGTCACGGCGAAAGCGTGCGGGGAAGCGGGCCGATCCGCATCCACCAATTCCGAAGCTGTGGAAAACCCGGGGGTGTGGATAACTTCCATCCCGCACACGGGTGATCAGCCCACGTCAGGATTGACGTCGGCCGCCCCTCCCGGCACCGGGAAGCGGTGCTCATTGCGCTCGATCTTGGCCGCGAGCGCCTCCAGCGGATCCACCCCGACCGCCGTGCAGAACTGCACCAGGTACGCGAGCACGTCCGCGACCTCGTCACGCACCCGGTGGGCCCGCTCCGGGTCGGACATCACGGCGGCCGCCTGCTCGGGGGTGAGCCACTGGAAGATCTCCAGCAGCTCCCCCGCCTCCACGCTCAGCGCCGCCGCCAGGTTCTTCGGCGTGTGGTACGGCTCCCAGCTCCGCGCCGCCGCGAAGTCCACCAGCCGCTGACGCAGGACCTCCAGCGTCAGCTCCCCGGCCTCCGCTGACGCCGCACGCCAAGCCGACCCCGCACGCTCCGCGGACCTCCCGGGCCCGCCCGGCTCCCCCGGCCTCGTCACTCGCTCGTTCACGCCTCCAGGTCTACCGCATCCGCGTCCCCCAGCACCGCCGGAGCACCCCCGCCCCCGTCCCCGTCCCCACGCGCGCACTGCACCGGCACCCGCGCCGCTTCCGGCCGCAGCACCGTGAACCCCGACCCCGGATCGCGCCGGCACTCCACCAGCGCCGTCTCCCCCGACCGCTCCCGGCCCGCTCCGAGCGCCTCCCGCGCCGCCGCCGGCTCCTGCAGCGCGGCCACCACTCGCAGCTGGTTGCGCCCCGCCATGTCCCGCGCCAGCCGCAGCAGCGAGGCGGTCTGCTCGGTGGCGAGCCCGGCCCCGAGGTCCTCCGCAAGCACGGTGAGCTGCCGGTGCGCCCAGGGCACCTCGGCGGCCACGTCGAGGTCGAGCACCCCGGCCCCGGTGAGCAGCACCGCCGCGAAGGCGAGGTGGCGCAGCATGCCGTCAGAGGCCTGGTCGGCCCCGGTGCGCCCGAGCACGCCCTCGTCGAAGACGGCGAGCACCCGCCGCACGCCCCCGCTCTCGCGCTCGGCGAGGGTGAGCCCGAGCAGCGGGTGCGGCGCGGCGGCCTGGACGGCCCGCAGCAGTTGCCCGTACCGGCGCGGGCACTCGTTGTTCAGCCGGTTGATCACGGCCGAGACGTTGGCCGCGTTGCTGCGCAGCCGGGCCTGCGGATCGGCCTTGGCCCAGCCGCGCATCAGGGCCGGGACCGGGTGCAGCGGGAAGACTTCGCGCAGCGCGGTGAGCAGGTCCTCGACGGCGGCCAGGACCAGCCGTTCGCCGGTGGAGGAGCCGGCCACCCGCAGCGGCAGCTGCGCGGTGATCATGGTGCCGCTGGGGAGCGGCGCCCGGATGTCGCCCTGCCGGGTGTCGTTGTGCCAGCAGACGTTGACGCGCCGGTTGCGCACGTCCTGCTCGCCGGTGTCCACCAGCGTCCGGCCGTCGAGGCTGAGCGACTCCCGGGCGATCCGGACCGGACCGTCGGTGCGGATCACCAGGTCGAGCCGGATCCGGCCGCGCGGTGAGCGGACGGTGCAGCCCAGGATGACGGCGTCCCGCCCGTGCGGCGCGCACCCGTCCAGGCCCCCGCGCACGGGCGTGGCGAGCGGGCCGGTGCGGTCCGGAAGCCCGTCCAGGGAGTCGGCGATCGCCTCGCCGAGGGCGAGCCGGGACAGCACGGCCAGCGCGTCGAGGGCGTTGGACTTGCCCACCCCGGCCGGCCCGTGCAGCACGGTGAGCGGCGCGAGCGGCAGGACGGCGCGCCGGTACGACTTGAAGGCGGTGAGCCGGAGCTCCTCGACGGTGGGACGTGGCACGGGCGGCCGGTCGGGCCCCGGAGTGCCCGGTCGCAGATGGGCCGGCCCGGCGGGCGCGGCGGCGTCGCGATTCACCCGTCGGACGTTAGCCGCAGCCCGATCGGGAGAAACGTGCCTGCGCATCAAATTCATCCCAACGTGGCGACGGGGCCACCCATTGGTGACCCAGGACCCGCCCACGGCCTGCCGAGAGCCTGCCCACAGCAAGAACCTGCCCACAGGCCGTGCCCAACGCCCGCCCAGGTCCTGCCTACGGCCGCCGGTAGCTCGCTACCGTCACCGAGGCGGTCACCCCGACCGGATCCGGCAGCCCCGCCAGCGCCGCGTCGAGCCGCTCCCGGTCGGTGTGCCAGGCGCTCGGCCCCATGCCGACGACGGTACGGACGTCCTGCGGCGCCAGCCGCAGGGTGAACTCGACCTCCCGCTGCTCCACCGGCGTCAGGTGGGGCCCGAGCTTCTCGTCGATCCGGCGCTGCTTCTCCTCGTCCACCGACAGCAGCCCGAGCGCGGCCACGAGTTCGCGCAGGTGGCGGGCGGTGGGCGAGACCAGCAGCAGGGTGCCGCCGGGGCGCAGCACCCGCCGGATCTCCGGTCCGTTGCGCGGCGCGAACACGTTGAGCATCAGGTCGGCGGAGGCGTCGCGCAGCGGCAGCGGGCGCCAGGCGTCGCAGACCACCGCGCCGATCCTGGGGTGGGCCTTGGCAGCGCGGCGCAGCGCGAACTTGGAGATGTCCAGGGCGGCGCCGACCCGGCCGGGCAGGGCGTCGAGGACGTGGGCCAGGTAGTGGCCGGTGCCGGCGCCGAGGTCGGCGACCAGGCCCTCGGGGGCGACGGCCGTGGCGGCCTCGGCGAGGGCGTCGGCGATCGGCCGGTAGTGGCCGGCGGCGAGGAAGTCGGCGCGGGCGGCGACCATCTCGGCGGTGTCGCCGGTGCCGGTGTGGGCGTCGCCGGCGAGGAGGCTGACGTAGCCCTGCTTGGCG
This sequence comes from Kitasatospora sp. NPDC001159, assembly GCF_053598235.1. Taxonomy (NCBI): domain Bacteria; kingdom Bacillati; phylum Actinomycetota; class Actinomycetes; order Kitasatosporales; family Streptomycetaceae; genus Kitasatospora; species Kitasatospora sp. NPDC001159. Next base: position 14,524 of record NZ_JBSFJV010000108.1, on the reverse strand, counting down.
AGGTCGAAGCTGTGCCCGGCGGGGCAGCGCAGGCTGCGATCGTGCCGGGTGAGGGCCTGCGCGCAGTGGGGGCAGGCCAGGTAGGGCTCGATGTCCTGCAGCAACGTTCCGTCTTCTCTCGCCGTTCGCCCCGGCCGTTCGGGGCCCGGCCAGCCTAACGACCCCGGCCCGCTGAGACCCGCCCCCGCTCCGCCGCCATCCGCAGCGCGAGCCCGGCGAGCGCTTCCGGCGCGCCGGGCCGCCCGCGCACCCCAGGGAAGGCGTTGACGTCCACGATGACCGGCTCGGCGGCCCCGTCCAGCAGGTCGACCCCGTAGACGTCGAGCCCGAACACCTCCCCCACCCGCAGCGCGAGCGCGGCCGGCCCGGCGGGCGGCTCCCACTCCCCCGCCATCCCCGGCTCCCCGTCGCCCGGGGACAGTTCGGAGCGCCGCCGAGCCGCGAACACCCGACCGTCGACCACCCAGAGCTTCTGGTCCCAGCCGCTCCCGGGCAGGTACGGCTGGGTGACGACCTCCTCGTCTCCCCAGTGCTCGACGAGCTCCCGCAGCCGGGCCGCGCCGTCGACCCGCGCGACCAGGTCGTGCCGCCGGCTGTGCCGACTCTTGACCACGAAGGGGTAACTCGGCGGCGCGAGTTCGGCCAGCCGCCCGGCCGCGACGGTCACCGCGAACGGCAGCCCGGCGCCCCGGGCGAGTTCCGCCATCCGCACCCGGTCCTGGCAGAGTTCGGTCGCCGCCGCCGAGTTCACCACGACTGCGCCCCGCCGCTCCAACTCGCGGGCCAGCGAGAGCGCTTGCGGCGTGCGGGCCTTGAGCAGGTAGACCTCGGCGGGCTCCCCCACCGCCCCGCCGGGCGGGACGACCTCCACCTCGCACCCGCACCGCACCAGCAGTTCTGCGGCGGCCGCGAGCACCGGGTGCCCCGGGTCGCGCGCGATCAGCCCGATCCTCACAGCAAGTCCCCTTCCATCAGGTCGAGTCGGCCGTACGAGTCGCCACCCGCCGGCACCAGCACGGGCGCCGACACGGCGGTCCCGCTGCGCGCGAGGCGCAGCACCGCCCGGGCGACCCGGGCCACCGCGTCCGGCACCTGCCGGAAGCTCGGGAAGTCGTTGACGTCCACCACCACCGGCCCGTCCGGCCCGAGCAGCACGTCGAGCCCGTACAGGTCCAGCCCGAACACCTCGCCGACCTGCGCCGCGATCCGCGCCACGCTCGCCGGCAGCGGCACCTGCCGCTCGCGCACGCCCTGCCCGGGGTGCAGCGGGGAGGAACGTTCCGTCGCGAAGAACTCGCCGTCGACGCAGTACACCTTGAGGTCCGTCCCGGAGTTGGGCACGTACGGCTGCGCGATCAGCAGCCCCTCGCCCGCGAGTTCGGGCCCGAGGCCGGGCAGGTCGTCGGGCCCGGCCACCCGCCGAACGCCCCGCCCGGAGCTACCGTCGGCCGGCTTGACGACCAGCGGGTACTCGGCCACCGGTATCTCGGCCAGCCGCTCCCAGCGGGCGGCGGCGTAGGTGACCGGGACGGGCAGGCCGCGGGTGCGGGCGATGACCGAGGCGAGCGCCTTGTCCCGGACGCCGCGGATCGAGCGCACGTCGTTGACGGTGGTCAGGCCGACCGCTGCGGCCGCCTCCAGCAGGGTGAGCCCGGGCCCGCCGGAGACGGTCTTGAGTACCCAGGCGTCGTGGCTGCCGGCCCGCACCGCCTCGGAGATCGCCATCAGCGCGTCCCCGGGACGCAGCACGTCCACCCGGTGCCCCCACTCGACGAGTTGACGCGCCACGTCCAGCGGCATCCCGTCCCGCCGGTAGTGCTCCTCCACCAGAAAGCAGAGCCTCATGGGCCTGTCTTCCTCCTTGCCTCGCCGAGTGCGGACGTCCGCCGTCCCCCTCGGCAGAGCTGTGAAGCGTTCAGCATGCCCGGCGTACACGCACAAGATCACCGCGAGCCGGTAAGCGTTCGGCAACAATCCACGACCCGCGGCCCGTCCGGGCAAATCGGTGGCGACCCGGCAACGCCCCTGCTTGGATGCACGCCGTGACTTCCTCTGACCATGCTCCCGACGACCGCGCCCTGCTCGACGAGATCGAGCGCTACTACGACACCGTGCCGCGCAGTGCCGCCGACGCCGAGGACTTCGGCCCGCTGACCCTGTTCGTCCGCAGGGGCAGCATCGGCTGGCAGTACTACGCCCGCCCGACACTCGGCCACGACGGCCCGCCCGCCACCGCCGAGGACGTCCGCAAGGTACTGGAGCGACAGCGGGAGGTGGGCGCGCCGGAGGCCTTCGAGTGGGTCGCCGAGCAGAACCCCGAGCTGCGCGCGGCCGTGGAGGCGGCCGGGCTGACGGTGCACGAGCACCCGCTGCTGGTGCTCGGCCCGCAGGAGGAGCCGGCCCCGGCGCCCGAGCTGCCCGAGCTGGTGACGGTACGGGTGCTGGCCGCGGACGCTCCCGAGCTGGCCGACGCGGTCGCCGTCCCGCACGTCGCCTTCGGCAACCCGGGCACCGCCGCCGGCCCCGCCGGGGCGGCCGAACTGGCCGAGAGCGCGGCGAGGTTGACGGCCGAGGGCGGTGTGGCGCGGATCGCCCGGCGGATCACCGACGGCGTCACCGTGCTGGCCGCCGCCCTGGACGGCGCCGAGGCGCTGTGCGCGGGCCAGCACAACCCGGTGGGCCCGGTCACCGAGGTGGTCGGGGTCGGGACGCTGCCGTCCGCGCGCCGTCGCGGCCTGGGTCTGGCGGTCACCGCCGCCCTGGTGGCGCACGCCCGCGCCAACGGCGTGCGGACGGTGTTCCTGTCCGCCTCCGACGAGGACGTCGCCCGGATCTACCTCCGGGCCGGCTTCCGCCCGTTCGCGACGGCCCTCATCGCGGAGCCCTAGGCGGCAGCGGCGAGGACGGGGCTCCGGCGGTCAGTCGTCGTCCTCGTCCTCGTCGTCCGCCCCGCTGACGCCCTCCTCCTCGGCCTCGTCGACCACCCAGGCCGCCAGCCGTTCCGCGACCCCGGACACGCCGAGCCGCCCCTCCCGGATGGCCCGGGAGAGGCTGCGCACCTCGCGGGCGGTGGTGGCGACGGTGCAGCCGCTGGCGACGAGGTAGGCGTAGGCGACGGCGGTCGCGTAGAGCTCGTTGGTCTTCTCCAGGGCCGGCACCCGGATCAGCTGGTGCATCAGCGCGGCCGCGCGGTCCTGCGGTTCGGGGTAGACCGCGATGTCGAAGATCTCGGCCTGGTGCCGGGTGACGGCCGCGAGCAGCGAGCCGTAGTCGGTGACCTGCGGGTCACCGGGCGTGTACTGCTCGGCGGTCATGAGCAGCCACGAGAGGTCGACCTCCAGCTTCAACGGCGCACGTCCTGGAGTTCGCCCGGCTCCCCGAACTCGGCGAGGAACGCCGTCTCGTACTCCTTCATGAACTGCGCGGCCGCGTCGACGAAGGCCCGCCCGGACTCACCCATGTCCTGCTGGACCAGGCGCTCGATGTACTGGTTCATGCTGATCCCCTGCTGCTCCGCCCGTTCCCGGGCCATCTCCGCGGTCGTGGCGTCCACTCGGACGTTCAGCTGCTTCTTGCCCATGCCGCTCAAGCTAGCGCTGAAGCGCTAGCACAACAAGGGCGCGTGCACACCGCCCGCACACCTGCCGCACGCCCCCTCGTAACCTCCCGTCGGTGAATCCGTCACCGAGGCCCCCCATCGGACCCGCCGGGGACGGCCCAGCTCCCATACCCGCCCCGGCGCCGCCCCACCCCACCAGGACGAGCGAGACTTGAAGAGTCCTTCAGCATCCGGGACCCTGAACTCTCCTGAGCGTTCCCCCGAGCGGCACCGACCGGTGTGGAGGCCGGCAATGACAGCCATGTTCGACCAGGAGCTGCGCGAGCAGCTCGCCCAGGCCCGCCGGGACCTCGCGGCGGCCCGGGCCGAAGGGGACGCCGACGGCGTCCAGGCGTACGAGGGCCGGATCGCCGGGCTCCTCCGGCTCGCCGCCCAGCACGGCATCGACCTGCCGCACAGCGCCGAGGAAGAGGAGCGCAACGAGTAACCGCGCCCCGAAACGCCGAGGAGACGGCCCCGTACGCCGCGGGGTGCCGCCTCCTCGAACATCGGGGGTCACTCCCCGGCCGGCTCCAGGATCGCCACGCACTCGAAGTGGTGCGTCATCGGGAACAGGTCGAAGGCCCGCAGCGAGACCGGACGGTAGCCGCCCTCGCGGAAGAACTGCAGGTCCCGGGCGAGCGCCGCCGGGTCGCAGGCCACGTACGCGATCCGGCGCGCCTCCAGGCCGACCAGGTGCGCGACCGTCTCGCGCCCGGCGCCCGCGCGCGGCGGGTCCAGGACGATCAGGTCGGTGGCGGTGATGCCGGTGCGCGGCAGCAGCGTCTCGACCCGGTCGCACTCGATCCGCACGTTGTCCAGCGCGGCCAGGTTGTGCCGGGCGTCGACCACGGCCTGCTTGGACGACTCGATGCCGAGCACCGCGCCCTCCTCGCCGACCCGGTCGGCCAGCGCGCCCGCGAACAGGCCGACGCCGCAGTACAGGTCGAGCGCGTTCTCGCCCCACTGCGGGTCCAGGCCCTCCAGCACCGCGTCGACCAGGGTGTCCGGCGCCTCCGGGTGGATCTGCCAGAAGCCGCCGTTGCTGACCCGCCAGGTCCGCCCGGCCGCCCGCTCACGCACGAAGGTGCGCCCGTGCACCCGGTGGATGTCGCCCTGCTCGTCCACCCGGGCGATCGACACCGGCTTGTCCAGCTCGACCAGCGGCAGCTGGGCACCGGGGCGCGGGGTCAGCACCACCTGGCGGTCCGAGGAGCCGGTCGCGGCGACCGCCTCGACGGTGGCCACGCCCGGCCAGTCGCGGGACTCGATGCCCAGCTCGGTGACGCCCTCGGCGGCGATCAGGCAGCGGTCCACCGGCTGCACCTCGTGCGAGCGGTGCTTGCGCAGGCCGACCTTGCCGGTCTCCGCGTCCACCGCGTACTGCACCCGGGTGCGCCAGGCCGGCACCTGCCCGGCCGGCAGCTTGCCGCCGACCGGCTCGACGCTGCCGTCCCAGCCCGCCTCGGCCGGGGTGAGCCCGGCCAGCTTGGCCAGCTGCTCGGCCAGCACCGCAGCCTTGAGCTTGCGCTGCCCGCCCGGGGTCACGTGCTGCCAGTCGCAGCCGCCGCACTTGCCCGGCCCCGCGAACGGGCACGGCGCCTCGATCCGCTCCTTGGCCGGCTCCAGCACCTCCACCGCGTCGGCCCGCAGGAACCGCGAGGTGGTGGTGCCCTCGGTCACCAGCGCGACCACCTTCTCGCCGGGCAGCGCGTGCCGGACGAACAGCACCCGCCCCTCGTGCCGGGCCACGCAGTGCCCGCCGCCGTGCGCGACCGGGCCGACCTCGACCTCGTAGCGCTCCCCGACCAGCGGCTCCCCGGACGGCTTCTCCGGCCGCCGCGCGGGCGCCGCGGCAGCGGTGCGCAGCGCCTTCGGCGGCCGCACCGCCTGCTTGCGCGGCGCCTTCCGGCCCGCCCCGGCGGCGGCATCCTTCTCGGCGCGGGCGGGCTTCTCGGTGCCCGCGGGCTTCTCGGCGGGGGCCTCCCCCGGCACGATCGGCGCTGTCCGCGCCGTCAGGCCGTCACGGTCGGTGGCCTCCGGGCGGTTCGGCCGGCCCCAGCGCGGCCGGGACACCTGCCCGGGCTGGGAGCCGCCCCGACGGGCGCCGCCCTTGCCGGAGGAGCCCGAGAAACGGGGCGGAGTGTTGCGCGTCACTGGGAGGAGTCCTTGCTGCGGTCGGAGGAGTCACCGGCGGTCGCACCGGTGGAGACGGAATCCTTCGACTTTACGGCCTTCGGCGCCTGGGGCTCGCCACGGCGGACGGCACCCGGCGGCGACCAGGCCTTCTGCGGCTTGCGCCGCTCCGAGGACTCCAGCTGCCAGGGCACCGAGGTGACCATCACCCCGGGCTTGAACAGCAGCCGCCCCTTGAGCCGCAGCGCGCTCTGGTTGTGCAGCAGGTGTTCGTACCAGTGGCCGACCACGTACTCGGGGATGTAGACCGCGACCACGTCACGCGGGCTGCTGCGCCGAAGGTTCTTCACGTAGTCCAGGACCGGCCCGGTGATCTCGCGGTACGGCGAGTCCAGCACCTTCAGCGGCACCTCGATGCCGCGCTCGTCCCAGTCCTGCCGCAGCGCCGTCGTGTCCGCCGGGTCGACGTTGACGGTGATCGCCTCCAGGGTGTGGGCGTGGGCCAGCCTGGCGTACGCGAGGGCGCGCAGCGCCGGCTTGTGCAGCTTGGAGACCAGCACGATCGCGTGCACCCGGGTGGGCGGCACCACGTCGTCCGGCTCCTCGGCGGCGGTGAGCTCCTCGGAGACCCGGTCGTAGTGGCTGCGGATGCCCTTCATCATCACGAACAGCACGGCCATCGCGGCGATCGCGATCCAGGCGTGGCCGATCTTGGTGACCAGCACGACGATCAGCACGGCCGTGGTCATCACCAGGCCGAAGCCGTTGATCGCCCGGCTGCGCTGCATGCGGCGGCGCTCAGCCGGGTCGGTCTCGGTGCGCAGCAGTCGGGTCCAGTGCCGGATCATGCCGGACTGGCTCATGTTGAAGGAGACGAAGACGCCGACGATGTAGAGCTGGATCAGCCTGGTCGGGTCCGCGTCGAAGGCGATGATCAGCAGGATCGCGGCGATCGCCAGCAGGATGATTCCGTTGGAGAAGGCCAGCCGGTCGCCCCGGGTGTGCAGCTGGCGCGGCAGGTAGCGGTCCTGGGCCAGGATCGAGCCGAGCACCGGGAAGCCGTTGAAGGCGGTGTTGGCGGCCAGCACCAGGATCAGGCCGGTGACGGCGGCGACGAAGTAGAAGCCGGGCGTGAAGTTGTTGAAGACGGCCTCGCTGATCTGGGCCAGCGCGGTCTTCTGGTGGTAACCGGGGCCGGAGCCGACCAGCTGCTCGGCCGGGTTCTCGGCCATCTGCACCCCGGTCAACCGGGCCAGCCAGATGATGCCCATGAACATCACCACGGCGATGGTCGCCATCATCAACAGCGTGGTGGCCGCGTTCTTGCTCTTCGGCTTGCGGAAGGCCGGCACGCCGTTGGAGATCGCCTCCACGCCGGTGAGCGCGGCGCAGCCGGAGGAGAAGGACTTCAGCAGCAGGAACACCATCGCGAAGCCGGCCAGCGAGTCGTTGCCGGGGGTGGCGGCGAGGTGGAAGCCGGAGCTCTCGGCGGGCATGTCCTGGCCGAGCACGTAGTGCCGGAAGACGCCGTAGCCGACCATCCCGATCACGCCCGCCATGAAGGCGTAGGTGGGCACCGCGAAGGCACCACCGGACTCGCGCACGCCGCGCAGGTTCATGCCCATCAGCAGCACGACCACGACCACCGAGACGATCATCTCGTGCCCTCGCAGTGAGGGGACGGCGGAGACCACGTTGGCGACGCCGGAGGTGGTCGACACGGCCACGGTCAGCACGTAGTCGACCATCAGGGCGGCGGCCACCACCAGGCCGGCGGCCGGCCCGTGGTTGACGGTCGCGACCTCGTAGTCGCCACCCCCGCTCGGGTAGGCGTGCACGTTCTGTCGGTAGGAGGCGACCACGGCGAGCATCACGATCGCCACGACGAGGCCGATCTGCCAGGAGAAGTTGATCGCCGAGGCCCCCGCGACGGAGAGCGTGAGCAGGATCTCCTCGGGGGCGTACGCGACCGAGGAGAGCGCGTCCGAGGCGAAGACGGGAAGCGCAATCCGCTTGGGAAGAAGGGTTTCCCCGAGCTTGTCACTGCGCAGGGCGCGCCCGATCAGGATGCGTTTCGGAAGGTCAGTCGACATAGGCACGTTAAGGAATCGTAGGGGTTTGCCAGCAGGGCTTGCGCCGCTTATCCCCCCCTTCGTCGCGACTGCGTTCGGTGGACCGGCTAGCGTGTCGGATACGAGTCGGTGGGCAACACTCAGGTTGTCGAGCGGTGTCCGGCCGACACCCCACGAGAACGCTCGCCCCGGAACGACCGGGCGGGAAAGGGAGATGAACGGTGTTTGCGCAGGTCAAGAACCCTACGGAACGGGTGAGGTAGCGCCGGTGCACATCGTCATCATGGGCTGCGGCCGCGTGGGCTCCGCCCTCGCGAGAGCGCTGGAGAAACAGGGCCACTCGGTGGCCGTGGTCGACCAGGACCCGACCGCGTTCCGTCGGCTGGGCGCCGGGTTCAACGGGCGCCGGGTGACCGGGGTCGGCTTCGACCAGGACACCCTGCGCGAAGCGGGCATCGAGGAGGCCGACGCCTTCGCCGCCGTCTCCAGCGGCGACAACTCCAACATCATCGCCGCGCGGGTGGCCCGGGAGACCTTCGGCGTCGAGAACGTCGCGGCCCGGATCTACGACCCGCGCCGCGCCGAGGTGTACCAGCGCCTGGGCATCCCGACCGTGGCGACGGTCCGCTGGACCGCCGACCAGATGCTGCGCCGGCTGCTGCCGAGCGGCGCCGAGCCGCTGTGGCAGGACCCGAGCGGCGGCGTGCAGCTGGCCGAGGTCGCCTACCACCCGAACTGGGTCGGCCACCGGATCAGCATGCTGGAGGAGGCCTCCGGCGCCCGGGTGGCTTTCGTCACCCGACTCGGCGAGGGCGTGCTGCCCTCGCCGCAGATGGTGGTGCAGGAGGGCGACCTGGTGCACGTGATGTTGCGCCGGACCGACCTGACGGCGGTCGAGGCCTCGTTCGCGCAGGGGCCGAAGGAGGAGGGTCACTGATGCGGGTCGCCATTGCCGGGGCCGGTGCCGTGGGCCGCTCGATCGCGGGCGAGCTGCTGGAGAACGGCCACGAGGTCCTGCTCATAGACAAGAACCCGAACTCCATCTCGGTGGAGCGGGTCCCGATGGCGGAGTGGCTGCTGGCCGACGCCTGCGAGATCACCTCGCTGGACGAGGCAGCGCTGCAGCGCTGCCACGTGGTGATCGCCGCGACCGGCGACGACAAGGTCAACCTGGTCGTCTCGCTGCTCGCCAAGACCGAGTACGCGGTGCCGCGGGTGGTCGCCCGGGTGAACAACCCGAAGAACGAGTGGCTCTTCAACGAGTCCTGGGGTGTGGACGTGGCCGTCTCCACCCCGCGCCTGATGTCCGCCCTGGTCGAGGAGGCGGTCAGCGTCGGCGACCTGGTCCGTCTGATGCGCTTCAGTCAGGGCAACGCCAACCTGGTCGAGCTGACCCTGGCCGGCGAGGCCGAGCTGGTCGGCACCCGGGTGGGCGACGTGACCTGGCCGCAGGACACCGCGCTGGTGAGCATCATCCGCGAGGGCCGGGTGCTGGTGCCGGGCAAGGACGACACCCTGGAGGGCGGCGACGAGCTGCTCTTCGTCGCCGCCCAGGAGCGCGAGGAGGAGCTGGAACGGCTGCTCTCGGCCACCTCCGGCGCCCAGTAAGGACGCGCAGACACGGCGGAGGGCCCGCACCCCCGGGGGTGAGGGCCCTCCGCCGTACTTCCGGTGGGAGCGGCTACTTCGCCGGCTCCTCCTCGTCGTCCAGCTGCGCCTTGATCGGCGGCGGCGCCTTCAGCAGGATCTGCCAGGTCACGTACATCGCCAGCAGCAGCGGCGGGATGCCGAGGGCGACCTTCAGCCAGCCGAGCAGGTTGACGTTGTGGGTGAAGTACAGCGGGAAGAGGATCACCGGCTTGAGGCCCATGATCGCCACCCAGGCCCAGGTCGCCTTGGTGTAGGCGGCCAGGCGGCCCGGGTTCTCCTTGCGCCAGGTGAACATCTCGCCGGTGATCGGGCCGAGCATCACCCCGATCATCGGCCAGCGCGCCAGCGCGGAGGCCGCCAGGGCCACGCAGTAGCCGACGTTCCAGAGCAGGCCGGGCAGGTAGAAGTCCTCGGCCTTGCCGCTCTTCATCGCGATCCAGGCGCCGAGGGCGACGCCGAACACGCCGCTGAAGGCGTGCTGGATGGTCTCCCGCTTCGCCAGCCGGACCACCACGAACAGGCCGCTCAGGCCGAGCGCGGCCCAGGCGGCGGCGCTGACCTGGTGGGTGATGTTGTACGTGACGATGAAGACCAGGCCGGGCAGCGTCATGTCGACCATGCCGCGCACGCCGCCGAAGGCCTGCAGGACGGTGTCGGCCGCCTCCTTGGACGCGGCCTGACGGGCGGCCTCGGCGGCCGCCGGGTCGAGGGGCTGCTCGACGGCGGATGCGGCACCCTCGATCGACCGTGTCAGACCGTCCACCGCCTCCGTGGCTGCGACGTCCTGCCAGGCGGCCACGTCGGCGGCGTCCAGGTCGATCCGGGCGGCGGCGTCGCCGCCGGGGTGGTTGCTCACGCTTCGCTCCCGTGTCCGACCGGACGCAGCTCATAGCGGGGGTTGAACAGCACGCGGCGCCCGCGTGCGTGACTGATCCGGCCGCTGGCGACCAGCCGACGACCCGGTTCTATGCCCGCGATCGAGCGGCGACCGAGCCAGACCACCTCCAGCGCCTCGGTGCCGTCGAAGAGTTCGGCCTCCAGGGCCGGGACACCGGCCCGCGGGCGGAGCGTCACCGTGCGCAGCGTGCCCGCGACGGTGACCAGCTCCCGGTCCGCGCAGCCGGCGATCGGCCGGCAGCCGGACTCGGCGGCACTCTCCTGGCGCAGGTCCTCGGCGTCAAGCTCCTCGGCCGAGGAGGTCAGCCGGCTGAGCATGCGGCGGAATCGCCCCGGCGGCTGGCCGCTGCTGTTGTCACCACTCATGTCGGCAGGGTACCGGTTTCCGGACCCCCGGCGGCAGGCCAACGGACCGCCGGAGGCCTCCGTGATCAGCTCTCGAAGCGGTAGCCCATGCCCGGTTCGGTGATGAAGTGGCGCGGGTGCGAGGGGTCGCGCTCCAGCTTGCGGCGCAGCTGGGCGAGGTAGACCCGCAGGTAGTTGGTCTCGGTGCGGTAGGCCGGGCCCCAGACCTCCTGGAGCAGCTGGGTCTGGCTGACCAGTCGGCCGGCGTTGCGGACCAGCACCTCCAGCAGGTGCCATTCGGTGGGCGTGAGGCGTACGTCGGTGCCGTCCCGGTTGACCTTCTTGGCGGCGAGGTCGACGGTGAAGCTCTCGGTGACGACCAGCGAGTCGTCCTCTCCGGCCACCGGCTCGGCCCGGCGCACGGCGGCGCGCATCCGGGCGAGCAGCTCGTCCATTCCGAACGGCTTGGTGACGTAGTCGTCGGCACCGGCGTCCAGGGCCTCGACCTTCTCGTCGGAGGCCTGCCGGGCCGACAGCACGATGATCGGCACCCGGGTCCAGCCGCGCAGGCCGCGGATCACCTCGACGCCGTCCATGTCGGGCAGGCCCAGGTCGAGGACGACCACGTCCGGATGGCGGGCGGCCGCCAGTTCCAGCGCGCTCGCCCCGTCATGGGCCGCGTCGACCTCGTACTTACGGGCCTTGAGGTTGATCACCAGCGCGCGGACGATCTGCGGTTCGTCGTCCACGACGAGGACCCGGGTCATTTACGGGCTCCGCCTTTCAGGGCTGTCGGATCTATCGGACTGTGCGGCTCAGCTGAAGGTACGACGGGCGACACCGGGCGGCCACGGGCACGGCCGGTCCGCCGCCGGGGCTCACGTGATCAGCTGCGAGAGCGGATCGTGGCCATCCCCGGTCGGCTCACCCGGTTCTGGCGGCCGTTCCGCGGCGGGCAGGCTGACGACCATGGTGAGACCCCCGCCGGGGGTGTCCTCGGCGGTGACGGTACCGTCCATCGCTTCGACGAAACCGCGCGCCACCGCGAGCCCGAGGCCCACCCCGGCACCGCGCGGCGCGTCCCCGTAGCGCTGGAACGGCGCGAAGATCCTCTCCTTGGCGTCCTCGGGCACCCCCGGGCCGCGGTCCACGATCCGCAGCTCCACCCGGCCCGGCCCGCCCGGCTGCTCCAGGGCGTCGGCCTTGACCAGCACCTTGACGCCGTCCGGGCTGTACTTGACGGCGTTCTCGACCAGGTTGGCCAGCGAACGCTCCAGCAACCCGCCGTCGGCCCGGATCATCGGCAGCGTCTCCGGGACGTCCAGGCGGACCGTCTCCGGCGGCACCCCGCCCAGCGCGTACGGCACCACCTCGTCCAGGTCGGTCTCCTGGATCAGCGGGGTGACGGTACCGGTCTGCAGCCGGCTCATGTCGAGCAGGTTGTTGATCAGGTGGTCCAGGCGGTCCGCCCCGGCCTCGATCCCGGCCAGCAGCTCGGCCTCGTCCTCCGGGTCCCAGTCCACGTCGGCCGAGCGCAGCGAGCTCACCGAGGCCTTGATGCCGGCCAGCGGGGTGCGCAGGTCGTGCGAGACGGCAGCCAGGAGAGCGGTCCGGATCCGGTTGCCCTCGGCCTCCCGACGGGCCGCGGCGGCCTCCCGGGCCAGCCTGCGGCGCTCCAGGACCACGGCGGCCTGCGCGGCGAAGGCCCCGAGCAGACGCCGGTCGGCCCCGGGCAGCACCCGGCCGCGTAGCACCAGCGCCAGGCTCTCCCCGACCGGCACGTCCACATCGGCTTCCTCGGGCCGCTCCGGCGGGCGCGGCCCGGCGGTCGCCACCGGCAGCCAGGCGTCCATCGGCTCCGGGCGCTCCAGCAGCGCGGCGCTCTCCTGCCCGAAGGTCTCCCGGACCTGCTCCATCAGTGCGGTCAGCACCCCGTCGCCGTTCGGCGCGCCGCGCAGCACCGTGCCGGCCAGCGCGCTGAGCGTCTGCGCCTCGGCCTGGGCGCGGGCCGCCTGGTGGGTGCGCCGGGCAGCCAGGTCCACCACGGACGCGACCGAACAGCCGACGATGGTGAATATCGCCACCGCCATGATGTTCTGCGGCTCGTTGATGGTGAAGGTGTGCAACGGCGGCGTGAAGTAGTAGTTCAGCACCGAGGAGCCGACCAGCGCCGAGCCGATCGACGGCAGCAGCCCGCCCACCAGCGCCGCGCACACCGTCAACGACAGGAACAGCAGCATGTCGGTGGACAGGCCCAGCCCGCCGATCGCGGTCAGCACGAGCGCCAGCACCGGCGGACCGGCCAGCCCGATCAGCCAGCCGGCGATCGTCCGGGTCCGGCCCAGGTCGGTGATCCGGCGCACCGGTACCTTGCTGCGCCGCCCGTGCCCGGCGTGCTCGTGGGTGACCATGTGGACGTCGATGTCCCCGGCCTTCTGGGTGACCGTGGTGCCGACGCCCGGCCCGTACAGGTACTGCCAGCCGGGGCGACGGCTCGTACCCAGCACGATCTGGGTCGCGTTCACGCCACGGGCGAAGTCCAGCAGCCCGGCAGCGGGGTCGTCGCCCAGGACGTTGTGGAAGGAGCCGCCTAGGCTCTCCACCAACGCGCGCTGCTCGATCAGCGTCTGCGGCGAGCCCGAGCCCGCGAGCCCGTCCGAGCGGGAGATGTGCACGGCCAGCAGCTCCCCGCCGGAGACGCGGGCCGCGATCCTGGCCGCCCGGCGGATCAGCGTCGCCCCCTCGGGGCCGCCGGTCAGGCCGACCACGATCCGCTCCCGGGCCTGCCAGGTGCCCTCGATGCCCTGCTCGGCCCGGTACTTCTGCAGGTACTCGTCCACCCGGTCGGCGGTCCACAGCAGCGCCAGCTCGCGCAGCGCGGTCAGGTTGCCCGGGCGGAAGTAGTTGGCCAGCGCGGCGTCTATCTTCTCCGGCGCGTACACGTTGCCATGCGCCAGCCGCCGCCGCAGCGCCTGCGGGGACATGTCCACCAGCTCGATCTGGTCCGCCCGGCGGACCACCTCGTCCGGGACAGTCTCGCGCTGACGCACCCCGGTGATGCCCATGACGGCGTCGCCGAGCGACTCCAGGTGCTGGACGTTGACGGTGGAGATCACGTCGATCCCGGCCGCCAGCAGCTCCTCGACGTCCTGCCAGCGCTTCTCGTTGCGACAGCCGGGGACGTTGGTGTGGGCCAGTTCGTCCACCAGGGCCACCTGCGGGCGGCGGGCCAGCACGGCGTCCACGTCCATCTCGGAGAACCTGGCACCCCGGTGCACCACCTGCCTCCGCAGCACGACCTCAAGCCCGGCGACGAGGTCGGCGGTCCGCCGCCGGCCGTGGTCCTCCACGAACGCCACCACGACGTCCGTGCCACGCTCCTGCCGCCGGTGTGCCTCGGCGAGCATGGCGTACGTCTTGCCGACCCCGGGGGCCGCACCGAGGTAGATGCGCAGCCTGCCTCGTCCCATGAGCACCATTCTTGATCCGGCTCTGTCCGGGAGCCAGCCCCGGACACCTGTTCCCCTCCCTTCGAGACTACGGCGTGAGAGGCGATATTCCGCTGATCAGTGCACTGATCATGCGGTTTTAGCGACATATTGACGGAGTACCAGCCACTCGGCGGGGGTCACTTGGGAGGTGTCCACGGGCCCTCGTGAGGTCTTCACCGGGGGTTCGTCCGATTTCCGGGAAACGCGAAGAGCCCCCATCCGGAATCCGGATGGGGGCTCTTCTGAAGAATTGTTCGGCGGCGTCCTACTCTCCCACAGGGTCCCCCCTGCAGTACCATCGGCGCTGTGAGGCTTAGCTTCCGGGTTCGGAATGT
>NZ_JBSFJV010000107.1:0-25110 GCF_053598235.1 Kitasatospora sp. NPDC001159 | reverse complement strand
CCGGTTCCAGGGCGGCGGCCAGCCGGCTGGTGCCGAGGGCGCGTTCCCAGGCCTGCTCGTCCACCTCGCTCTCGGTGGCGCCGGCCGGCCCGGGGCCGCCACCCCCGTTGGCAAAGAAATGGGCAAGTAAGTTAAAGAGTTCGACAAGAGTACATGCGGGTCCCGATTTCGCCGACCCGCCCTGACCCCTAGGGGAGAGCGGGCCCGGCGTCATACCGCAGCAGCAGGAGACTTCGTCATTCCAGCTCATGGCCCTTACCGCGCAAGACCGTTACGTTGAGGGCGTGTCCACTGCTGTCATCAAGACCGAGGGCCTCACCAAGAGGTTTCCCCGGGTCACCGCCCTCGACCAGCTGACCGTCGAGGTGCAGCCCGGGGTCGTCGGGCTGGTCGGGGCCAACGGGGCGGGCAAGTCCACCCTGATCAAGATCCTGCTCGGGCTCGCCCCGGCGACCTCCGGCCGCGGCGAGGTGCTCGGCCTGGACATCGCCGCCCGGGGCTCCGAGATCCGCGAGCGGGTCGGCTACATGCCCGAGCACGACTGCCTGCCGCCGGACGTCTCCGCGACCGAGTTCGTGGTGCACATGGCCCGGATGGCGGGCCTGCCCGCCACCGCCGCCCGTGAGCGCACCGCGGACACCCTGCGGCACGTCGGCCTGTACGAGGAGCGGTACCGTCCGATGGGCGGCTACTCGACCGGCATGAAGCAGCGGGTCAAGCTCGCCCAGGCGCTGGTGCACGATCCCAAGCTGGTGCTGCTGGACGAGCCGACCAACGGCCTCGACCCGGCCGGCCGGGACGAGATGCTGGGCCTGATCCGCCGGGTCCACACCGACTTCGGGATCTCGGTGCTGGTCACCACCCACCTGCTCGGCGAACTGGAGCGCACCTGCGACCACCTGGTCGTCATCGACGGCGGCAAGTTGCTGCGTTCCTCCTCCACCGCCTCCTTCACCGAGGCGACGGCCGTCCTCGCCGTCGAGGTCACGGACCTCCCGGAGGGCTCCGGCGCCGAGCCGGGCGCCGAGGTCCGCGAACGGCTGGCCGCCGCCGGCCTCACCGTCCAGTCCGAGGGCTCGCACCTGCTGCTGGTCCGGCTGGCCAGCGAGGAGACCTACGACACCATCCGCGACACCGTCGCCGAACTGGGCCTCGGCCTGGTCCGGTTGGAGCAGCGCCGCCACCGGGTCGCCGAACTCTTCACCGACAACGGCACCGACACCGACACCGACACCGAGCGCGACAACGAGAACGCCAGGGGAGGGACGGACGATGCCGCAGCCTCCTGACGCCAGGCCCGCCGACACCGGTGTCATCCACGACATCGGCTACCGCGGCTACACCGGCCCCCGGCTCGGCCGCGCCTACGCCACCCGCTCGCTCTTCACCCAGAGCCTGCGCGCCGCCTACGGCCTGGGCCGCTCCGGCAAGTCCAAGGTGCTGCCGATGCTGATGCTCGGCGTGGTCACCGTCCCCGCGATGATCTTCGTCGCGGTCGCGCTCTCCCTGAAGCGGGACGAGCTGCCGGTGGAGTACGCCGGCTACCTCTCCAGCCTCGGCCTGGTGGTCTCGATCTTCCTGGCCTCCCAGGCGCCGGTGTTGCTCTCCCGGGATCTGCGGTACCACACCGTGCCGCTCTACTTCTCCCGCCCGATCACCCGCACCGACTACGTCCGGGCCAAGTTCGCCGCCATGGCCTGCGCCCAACTCCTGCTGATGGCAGCCCCGTTGCTGGTGCTGTACATCGGCGCACTGCTCGGCGGGATGGACTTCGCGCACAACACGAGCCACTTCCTGTACGGCTTGGCGGCGGCCGTGCTGTACGCCCTGGTGCCGACCTCCGTCGCGCTGGTGATCGCGGCGGCGACGCCGCGCCGGGGCTTCGGGGTGGCGGCCATCATGGGCTACCTGGCGGTCAGTTCGGCGGTGGCCGCGATCGCGGTCGGCATCAGCAGCCCCGGTCCCGGCGGCTCCGACGCCGCCCAGTGGACCGCGCTGATCTCGCCCAACGGCCTGGTGGAGGCCCTGGTCAACGAGGTGTTCGACCTCGGCACCGGCCTGGACCGCCGGCACGCCCCGGGCGGGCTGGGCCTGGTGGTGTTCGCACTCGTCGCCGCGGCGATGGTGGTCGGCTCGTACCGCCTCCTGTTGCGCCGCTACAAGAACGTCTGAGCAGGAACGTCTGAGAGGGCGGCATGGCCACCATCAGCATCGACAAGGTCTCCCGCTGGTTCGGGAACGTGGTCGCGGTCAACGACATCACCATGTCGATCGGCCCCGGCATCACCGGCCTGCTCGGGCCCAACGGCGCGGGCAAGTCCACCCTCATCCACATGATGAGCGGCTTCCTCGCCCCCTCCAGCGGCGCGGTCACCCTGGACGGCGCGCCGATCTGGCGCAACCAGCAGGTGTACCGGCAGATCGGCCTGGTCCCCGAGCGGGAATCGATGTACGACTACCTGACCGGCTGGGAGTTCGTCCTCGCCAACGCCGAACTGCACGGCCTTCCCCAGCCCGGCGCCGCGGCCCGGCGTGCCCTGGACCTGGTCGAGATGGCGTACGCCAAGGACCGCCGCACCGGGACGTACTCCAAGGGCATGAAGCAGCGGGTCAAGATGGCCTCGGCGCTCGTCCACGACCCGGCCGTGCTGCTGCTGGACGAGCCCTTCAACGGCATGGACCCGCGCCAGCGGCTGCAGCTGATGGAGCTGCTGCGCCGCTTCGGCGCGGACGGCCGGACGGTGCTCTTCTCCTCCCACATCCTGGAGGAGGTCGAGCAGCTGGCCCGGCACATCGAGGTGGTGGTGGCCGGGCGGCACGCCGCCTCGGGGGACTTCCGCCGGATCCGGCGGCTGATGACCGACCGCCCGCACCGCTACCTGGTCCGCTCCAGCGACGACCGCCGGCTCGCCGCCGCGCTGATCGCCGACGGCTCCACCACCGGGATCGAGGTGGACGAGCGGGAGAGGGCGCTGCGGATCGAGGCGGTGAACTTCCAGGGCTTCACCACCCTGCTGCCCCGGGTGGCCCGGGAGGCCGGCATCCGGCTGTACACCGTCTCCCCGGCGGACGAGTCGCTGGAGAGCGTCTTCTCGTACCTGGTCTCGGCATGACCTGCCGCCTGATCCACGTCACCAACCGGACCCAGGAAGGGGCCGACCGACCATGAACCCGACCGTCGCCAGGCTGACCCTGCGCGGCCTGCTCGGCCGCCGCCGCGGCGCCCTGCTGCTGGTGGCTCCGGCCCTGCTGCTGATCGTCTCGGCGATCGCCGCCGGGTCGAGCGGCGACGCGCACAGCCTGACCGTCAAGATCCTCGGGCAGCTGGACCTCGGCACTCTCGTCCCGATCCTCGGCCTGGTGGTCGGCACCGGGGTGATCGCCACCGAGATCGACGACGGCTCGATCGTCTACCTGCTCGCCAAGCCGCTGCCGCGCCGGCAGATCGTCACCACCAAGCTGACCGTCGCGATCGGCACCGTCTGGGTGTTCGCCGCCGTCCCGACGCTGGTCTCCGGGCTGCTGCTGTACGGCACCCAGGACGGCGTGGCACTCGGCTACACCGTCGCGGCGCTGGTCGCCGGGGCCGCGTACAGCGCGTTGTTCCTGCTGCTCGGCGTGGTAACCCGGCACGCGGTGGTGGCCGGGCTGGCGTACGCGCTGATCTGGGAGTCGCTGATCGGCAACTTCGTCGAGGGCGCCCGGACGCTGAGCGTCCAGCAGTGGGGCCGGGCGGTCGCCGAGGCGGTGGCCGGGGACACCGCGATCGGCGCCGACGTCTCGCTCGGGGCGGCCGTCCCGCTGCTGCTGGTGGTCACCGTCGCGGCGACGGTGCTGGCCTCGGTGAAGCTCGCCGGGCTGACCCTCGCCGCGGAGGAGTAGCGGCCGGGGAGCGACGCCCTACAGCGTCCGGTTGCGGCCCGCGCCGAGGCCGGCCGCGCCGACCACCAGGACCAGCACCAGCATCAGCGCCAGGGTGGCCTCCCAACCGCTGGTGAGCTGGTGCAGTGCACCGGCGCCGACCGGGCCGGCCGCGGCGACCAGATAGCCGATCGCCTGCGACATCCCGCCCAGCTGGGCGGCGCCGGCCGCGGTGCCGGTGCGCAGCACGATGAACGCCAGGCCGAGGCCCAGCGAACCGCCCTGGGCGACGCCGAGGACGGCCGCCGACACCCAGGCGGCGGAGACCGGGGCGACCAGCAGCATGGCGATGCCGAGCCCGTTCAGGGCGGCCATGGTCACCGCCAGGGCGCGCTGGCTGGTCATCCGGCCGGCCATCAGCGGCACCAGGAAGGCACCGGCCACCTGCACCAGGTTGGAGAAGGCGAAGACCAGCCCGGCCTGGCCGCGGTCCATGCCGTGGTCGGCGAGGATGGTCGGCATCCAGGCGACCAGGGTGTAGACCAGCAGCGACGATATGCCCATGAACAGGCTGATCTGCCAGGCCAGCGGGGACTTCCAGATGCCCTCGATCGGCTTGCCCGGCTGGGCCGCCGCGGTCACCGCGGTCACCGCGGCCTTCTCCTGCCGGGAGCGCAGCAGCTGCGGCAGCCAGGCGACCGCCGCGACCAGGGCGAGCAGCGACCAGGCGCCGAGCGAGGCCCGCCAGCCGCCGCCGAGCGCGTGCTCCAGCGGGACGGAGGTGCCGGCGGCGAGGGTCGCGCCGACCAGCATGGTGGTCGAGTAGACGCCGATCATGGTGGCCGCGCGGTCCGGGAACTCCCGCTTGACCAGACCAGGCATCGACACGTTCAGCACCGCGATGGCCACGCCGATCACCACGCAGCCCGCGTACAGCGCGAACACCGAGGGCAGCACCCGCAGCAGCACGCCGGCACCCAGCACCAGCACCGCGCCCAGCACCACCCGCTCGGCGCCGAACCGGCGGGTCAACCGGGGGGTGAGCGGCGCGCCGACGCCCTGGAACAGCACCGGGACGGTGGTGATCAGCCCGCTCGCGGTGGCGGACAGGCCGAAGGTGCGCTGGATCTCGCCGACCATCGGGGAGATGGCGGCCAGGCAGGCGCGCATGTTCAGCGCGACCAGCACGATGCCGGTCAACAGCAGGGCGGGGTGGGCCAGCCGGGAGCGCAGGGGGAGCGGGGCAGGGGTGGTGACAACCGGCTGCTGGGCACGGGTGACGGCCATGGGTGTGCTGTTCTTTTCTGACGGCTCGGTTTTGAAGACCGGGGGGAGGGCGCGGACGGACGGGAGAGGGGCTCGCGCCCTACTACTTCCGGGCCGCGATGGCCGCGAGCAGCTGCTCGACGGCCGCGGTCGGGCCGGCGAGCAGCGCACGACACGCCGCCTCGGCGCGGTCCGGGTCACCGCTCTCGATCGCGTCGACCAGCGCCTCGTGGGTGGCCACGACCGCCTCGGGCATGTCGTGGTCGCCGAAGGCGGAGGTCATCGCCTCGCGCACGGAGGCGCCGAAGTAGCGGTACACCTCGGCCAGCGCCGGGTTGTGCGCGGCCTCGACGACGGCGGTGTGGAACTCCAGGTCGTGCTCGACGGTGGCCTCGCGGCTGGCCCGCTCGGGGTGTGCCGCGAACACTTCGGCCTCGCGGGCCAGTGCGGCCCGCATCCGCCGGATGTCCTCGGGGGTGTGCCGTAGGGCGGCCAGTCGGGCGCCCTCGGTCTCCAGCGCCGCGCGGACCTCCAGGACGTCCCGGATGCCCGAGCGCTGGACGCCGCGCAGCACCGCCGCCGGGTCGCTGGTGGACCGTACGAAGGTCCCCTCGCCCTGCCGGGAGACCAGCATCCCGGCGTGCACCAGCACCCGGATCGCCTCCCGCACGGTGTTCCGCCCGACCTGCAGCCGCTCGGCCAGCTCGTGCTCGGTGGGGATCTGCGACCCCACCGGCCAGGCGCCGCCGACCAGCTGCTCGCGCAGCTGGTCGATCGCGGTGTCCACCAGGGAGCGCCGCCCGGCCGCCTGCAGGTTGTTGCGGTCGCCGCTCATTCCGGGCCTCCCTTCGCCACCGCTCATCGGTCGTCGGTCATCCTACAACTGATTGCCCGGTCATCCTACAACCGCCCGTGAGCTCTCCCCGAACAGCCGGTCCTCGTCGTTTGTGCCCGCAGGACCGCCAGCTCCACCGGGTCACCGGCGTACTGGCGGTCACCCCGGCCCCGCCTGCTCAGCGCGCCGGGTAGAGCCGCTCCAGGACGACGGCCACGCCGTCCTCGTCGTTGCTCGCGGTCACCTCGTCGGCGACGGCCAGCAGTTCCTCGTGCGCGTTGGCCATGGCCACGCTGTGCGCGGCCCAGCCGAACATCGGGACGTCGTTGGGCATGTCGCCGAAGGCGATGGTGTCGGCGGCCCGCACGCCCAGGCGGCGGGCGGCGACGGCCAGGCCGGTGGCCTTGGACAGGCCCAGCGGCAGCAGCTCGACCACGCCGGCCCCGGCCATCACCACGCCGACCAGGCCGCCGGCGGCGTGCCGGGCGGCCTCGGCGAGGGCGTCGTCGGTCAGGCCCGGCTGCTGGATGTAGAGCTTGCTGACCGGGGAGGCGAGCAGTTCGTCGCGCTCGACCCGGACGACCGGCAGGTCCGAGCCGATCAGCAGCTCGTAGCCGGGGCCGGCCAGCACCTGGCCATCCAGGCCGTCCTGGTTGGAGGCGACGGCCAGCGGACCGGTCTCGGCCTCGATCTTCTCGATCGCGAGCGCGGCCAGCTGGCGGTCCAGGGTGAGCGAGGTGAGCAGCTTGTGCGCGCCCGCGTCGTAGACCTGGGCGCCCTGGCCGCAGACCGCTATCCCGGTGTAACCGATCTCGTCGAAGACCGGGCGGGCCCAGACGGCCGAGCGCCCGGTCACGACGATGTGCAGCGCGCCCGCGCCGACGGCCGCGGCCAGCGCGGCGCGGGTGCGCTCGGAGACGGTCTCCTCGCTGGTCAGCAGGGTGCCGTCGAGGTCGGTGGCGACCAGCCGATAGGGCAGGTCGCCACCGCCGGGACGTGCGGTCGAAGTCACTTGACGGGCTCGATGACGGCGCGTCCGCCGAGGTACGGCCGCAGCGCCTCGGGCACGACGACCGAGCCGTCCGCCTGCTGGTGGTTCTCCAGGATCGCCACGATGGTGCGCGGGACGGCGACCAGGGTGCCGTTCAGGGTGGCGAGCGGGCGGGTCTTGCCCTCCTCGCGCATCCGGATCGACAGGCGGCGGGCCTGGTACTCGGTGGTGTTGGAGGTCGAGGTGACCTCGCGGTACTTGCCCTGGGTGGGGATCCAGGCCTCGATGTCGAACTTGCGCGCGGCCGAGGCGCCGAGGTCGCCGGAGGCGACGTCGATCACCCGGTAGGGCAGCTCCAGCGCGTTGAGGAAGTCCTTCTCCCACTGGAGCAGGCGGCGGTGCTCGTTCTCCGCGTCCTCGGGCGTGGTGAAGACGAACATCTCCACCTTCTCGAACTGGTGGACGCGGATGATGCCGCGGGTGTCCTTGCCGTAGGTGCCGGCCTCGCGGCGGAAGCAGGACGAGTAGCCGGCGTAGCGCAGCGGCAGCTTCTCGGCGTCGATGATCTCGTCCATGTGGTACGCCGCCAGCGGGACCTCGCTGGTGCCGACCAGGTACTTGTCCTCGTCGCCGAGGTGGTACACGTTCTCGGCGGCCTGGCCGAGGAAGCCGGTGCCGTCCATGGCGGCCGGGCGGACCAGGGCCGGGGTGATCATCGGGATGAAGCCGGCCGCGGTGGCCTGGGCGATCGCCATGTTGACCAGGGCGAGCTCCAGCAGCGCGCCGACGCCGGTCAGGTAGTAGGAGCGGGCACCGGCGACCTTGGCGCCGCGCTCGGTGTCGATCGCGCCCAGCAGCTGGCCGAGCTCGACGTGGTCGCGGGGCTCGAACCCCTCGGCGGCGAAGTCGCGCGGGGTGCCGATCTCCTCCAGGGTGACGAAGTCCTCCTCGCCGCCGACCGGGGCGGCCGGGTCGATGAGGTTCGCCAGGGAGCGGAGCAGACGGTCCGCCTCCTCCTTGGCCGCGCTCTGCTCGGCGTCCGCGGCCTTGACCTCGGCGGCCAGGTCCTTGGTGCGCTGCAGCAGGGCGGTCTTCTCCTCGCCCTTGGCCTGGGCGACCTGCTTGCCGAGCACCCGCTGCTCGTTGCGCAGTTCGTCGAAGCGGCTGCCCGAGGACCGGCGCCGCTCGTCGGCGGAGAGGAGGGCGTCGACCAGGTCGACGTCCTCGCCACGGACGCGCTGCGAGGCGCGCACTCGGTCAGGGTCCTCACGGAGCAGGCGAAGGTCAATCACAGAGCCAAGCGTACCGGGCGGTCGTTCCTCCACCGGTACCGGTTTTCCCCTGGGGATAACTCACCGGATCCTGTGGATAACTCCTGTGGGGAACTCTTCGGGATCGGGTTATCCACAGGCCGGGGGCCGGAGCTGTGGATCGATGGGGAGGATTGGCGTCCGCTCGCCGGAGACAGGGAATTGAGGTTTCAAACCTCATTCGACCCTCTCGGGTGAGGGAATTGAAGCACTCGGACGGGTGATTTGGAGGCAGGAGGGTGACTCTGGTCCGATTAGTCATCTCCGCGACGCAAACCGATGATCCGACCAGGTCTGCGCAATGGCTATACCGTTTTGTCGACTCATCCCCAGGTCTGTGGATAACTTTCGGCTGTGGACAGTGGGTAGGCCTGTGGACAGCGGCCTCCGGCTGCGGGTGCCCCTGTGGACGACGGGACGGCCGCCCGTCCCGGCTGATCGGCCCGGTCGATAACAGTCGGAAAAGGTCAGAAGGACAAGAGATGTCGTTCGGATGACCGGGCTCAGATGTCCCCGCGCCCGTCGAGCGCTCGGGAGAGCCAGTCCGCCGCCGCGGCGAAATCCTCGTCCGAGGTGCCCGGCCGCCGGTGCTTGGAGCCCTGACGGTCGGCGCGCGGATAGGAACCGAGGAACCGCACCTGCGGGCAGATCCGCTTGAGCCCCATCATCGCCTCCGCCACCCGGCGCTCGGACAGGTGCCCCTCGCAGTCGATCAGGAAGCAGTAGTTGCCCAGCCCCTCGCCGGTCGGCCGGGACTCGATCCGCATCAGGTTCACCCCGCGCACCGCGAACTCCTGCAGCAGCTCCAGCAGCGCGCCCGGGTGGTCGTCCGGCAGCCAGACCACCATCGAGGTCTTGTCCGTGCCGGTCGGCGAGGAGACCCGCCCGGGGCGGCCGACCAGCACGAACCGGGTGGTCGCGCTCTGCGCGTCCGCGATGTCCTTGACCAGCGGGTCCAGCCCGTAGATCGGCGCCGCGAACTCGCCCGCGAACGCCGCGTCGTACCGGCCCTCGGAGACCAGCCGGGCGCCGTCCGCGTTGGAGGCGGCCGACTCCCACTTGGCGTCCGGCAGGTTGGCCGCCAGCCAGCGGCGCACCTGCGGCTGGGCCACCGGATGGCTGGTCACCGTCTTGATCCCGGACAACTCGGTGCCCGGCCGCACCAGCAGCGCGAAGGAGATCGGCAGCAGCACCTCACGGTAGATCATCAGCGGTGCGCCGGCGGCCAGTTCGTCGTTGGTCGCGGTGACCGCGCCCTCCACCGAGTTCTCGATCGGCACGAACGCCCCGGACGCCTCCCCGCCGCGCACCGCGTCCAGCGCCAGCGCCACCGAGGACAGCGGCACCAGCTCCCGGGTCGCCGCCTCGGGCAGCGTGTGCAGCGCCGCCTCGGTGAAGGTGCCGGCCGGGCCGAGATAGGTGTAGCGGGTGGCCGACATGACGCCTCCGTTGCCAGTGGGATAGTGCCTGAGCGGGGTGGTGCATGAGCGGGGTGGTGCATGAGCGGGGTGGTGCCGAAGTAGTCACCATAACGATTCCGCCGCCCCGGCATGAAAGCGTTTCAGTGACCGGGATCGCGCTTGCGGAACGCGGGCCCGTCTCCTGGGCCCTCGCCTGATCCGACGAAACCCAGGAGACAGGCCCTACCCCTCCAGTAGCTGCTGTCCGAGGTAGCCCGCCGCCGGCACGCCGGGCGGCACCGCGTACAGGCCGCTCGCCTCGTGCCGCAGGAAGCGGGAGAGCCCGTCGCCCCGGGAGAGCTTGCGCTGCACCGGGGTGAAGCCCTTGCGCGGGTCGGCCTGGAAAGCGAGGAACAGCAGCCCGGCGTCCGGCGAGCCGTCCGGCAGCAGGCCGTCGTGGTACGAGAAGCCGCGTCGCAGCATCGCGGCCCCGCCGTTGCTCGCCGGGGCCGCGACCCGCACGTGGGCGTCGGAGGGGACCGCCAGACCGCCGTCCGGGCCCTGCGCGGACAGGTCCACCGCGGTGCCCTCGCCGGAGCCGGCCGGTGCGCTCAGCGGCGAGCCGTCCGCCTTGCGCCGCCCGATCACCCGCTCCTGGCGGTCCACCGGCAGCTCCTCCCAGTGGTCCAGCAGCATCCGGATCCGCCGGAACACCAGGAACGATCCCCCGGCCAGCCAGGCCGGGTGGTCCCCGTCGGCCGCGCAGAACACCTTGGCGGCGAAGCCGTCCTCGCCCGGCTTGGGGTTGTTGGTGCCGTCGATCTGGCCCATCAGGTTGCGCCCGGTCATCGGCCGCGCGGTCGCGCCGCGGGTCCGGGCGAAGCCGACCGACTGCCAGCGCAGCGCCGCCGTCCCGGCTGCCAGCTTCTGCAGCACCCGCAGCGCGTGCACCGCCACCAGGGCGTCGTCGGCACCGATCTGCACGAACAGGTCGCCCTCGCCGCGCGCCGCGTCCAGCGCGTCGCCGGTGAAGGCGGGCAGCGGTTCGAGCGCGGCCGGGCGGCGCTCGGCCAGCCCGGCCTTGTCGAACAGCGCGGCGCCGAAGCCGACCGTGACGGCGAGCGAGCAGGGCCCGGCGTCCAGCGCGACCTGGTTGTCGAACTCCTCGGCCGGCTCCCCGGCGGTCAGCCGGTCCACCGCCCTGGTCCAGCGCTGCAGCAGGGTGCGCAGCCCGTCCCGGCCGGCCCCGTCGGCCAGGTCGAAGGCGGCCAGCTGGACCCGGGCCTGCTGCGGTTCGAGGATGCCCGCCTGGTGCTCGCCGCGGAACGGCACCCGGCCGGCGCCGAGCGCGCCGCCCCTGTCCGCCTTCTCGCCGGACGGGCGGTCGTAGGCGACCGCCCCGGCCACCCCGGCCCCGGCGCCGACCAGCAGCCCGGCGCCGGCCGTGCCGAGCAGCGCCCGCCGGGTGAAGCCTGCCGGGCCCTTCCGGTCCTCCCGGCCCTTCTGGCCCGCCTGGTCCCTCAGGTCCGTCAGGTCCGTCAGGTCCGTCGAAGCGTCGTCCACCGCGCTCACCCGATCTTGAACTGCTGGGTCGGGGTGGTCTGGTCGATGTCCGAGGAGCGGATCTGCACCGAGACCACCCAGGTGCCGGCCAGCGGCAGCTGCACGGTGCCGCTCCAGCGGCCGGTTCCCCCCGGGGCCAGCGCCACCGGCAGCGGGCCCAGGTCGCGGTCCGGCAGGGTGAAGGCGAGCTGCACCTCCGGGACGTCCACCGGCTGCCCGTCCGCACCGTCCAGCGCGAGCTTCACCTCGTTCGGGCCGGTCTTGGCCGGGTTGAGGGTGACCGTCGCGGTGCCCTTGGCGTTCGGCGTCCGGCCCTTGGTGTCGTACGGCAGCTTGAGCCCCACCGTGCGGCCCGGCTCGGTCTGCGGCGCCGCCGCCGGCCCACCGGCCACCGGGGCGGTGCTCCCGGCCGCCTTGATCTCGTCCGCCACCCGCCCGGGCGGGGAGTTGGTGAGCATCGTGGTGACCACCAGCACCGCCACCGCGACCAGCGCCTCGACCAGTACCGAGCGGCGCAGCCCGGCCCGGGTCGGGGTCAGCCCGCGCTCGCGCCCGGCACTCGCCCGGGCGGCCTGCTGTCGGGCCAGTTGCGCCTGTCGGACCGGGTCCTCGCTGTGCGCCGCGGCGCCGATCGGCTCGGGCGCCTTGGTCGGCTCGACCTCCGCCGCCTCGGCCGGGGCCGAGCGCAACCGGGCCAGCCAGCTGCGGGAGATCCAGGCGACGCCGATCATGACGACCACGCAGCCGGTCTTCACCAGCAGCAGCTTCCCGTACTCGGTGTCGGTCAGCGCGCCCCAGCTGCCCAGGCCCCGCCAGGACTGGTAGATCCCGGTGACGACCAGCACCGCCACCGAGGCGAAGGCGACCTTCGAGAAGCGGTCCACCACCTCGGCACCGACGCCCTCGCGCAGCGCGACCAGCAGCGTGGCCAGCCCGCCCAGCCAGAGCGCCATCGCGATCAGGTGCAGGATGCCGAACGGCAGCGCCAGCCAGACCTGGATGCCCACCGAGGCGTGGTCGGCGCCGACCCAGGTCGCCGACAGGGCCACCGCCAGCACCAGCCCGGCCACGCCCAGGCCCAGTCGGGCCTCGCGCTGCGGCCGCTCGGCGGCCCGCTGCTCCAGCTCGCGCAGCTCGGCGGCCTCGGCGTCGTCGTCGTGTTCGTCGGCCTTCGCGGGGGCCGGCTTCTGCGGCTGCCCCAACTGCCCGACCAGCAGCGACAGGAAGATCCCGCCCGCGGCGAGCAGCAGCAGCCGGGCGGCCAGCGCGGTGCCGATCCGTTCGTCCAGGGTGGCGCGCACCAGCGACAGGTCGAGCGCCTTGCCGATGCCCGAGCCGCGCTCGTACGGGCCGCGCAGCATCAGCACCGCGACGGTCGAGGCCAGCAGCGCCGTCCAGCCGGTCATCAGCAGCCGCTGCACCGGTCGCCGGGTCGCGCCGGCCGGCCAGCAGACCAGCACGAACGCGGCCACCCCGGCGAGCAGCGCGAAGGCCGTGTACGCCACGGTGCGCCCGGTGCCGTACAGCGCGGCGACCAGGCCGTCCGCCTTGGCGCCCTGCAGCGCGGTGGCGGACACCGAGGTGTCCGAGGGCGCGCCGATGGAGAAGGTGAACGCCCCGCCGACCGGGTGTGAGTCCTCCGAGACGGCCCGCCAGGCCACCGTGTACGTGCCGTTGGCGAGTCCGCTGTTGAGGGCGACCCGGGCGGTGTTGCCCTGGCCGTCGGCGTGCGCCGGGTTGCCGGTGTCCACGGCCTTGCCGGCCGGGTCCAGCACCCGCACCGAGTCACCGGACAGCGACACCGTCTCGCTGAAGGTCAGCGTGACCGCCTGCGGGGCGGTGGCGACCACCGAGTTCTGCCGCGGGTCGGTGGACTCCAGGGTGGCGTGCGCGGAAGCCGGTCCGGCTCCGGCGAGCATCAGCGCGAGCAACGCGCCGAGCATCCCGAGCGCTCCGGCGATGCGTAGCGGGGCGATCCGGCGGTGCGAGGCCTTCTGCATGCTGGCGGGTCCCTTAACTCTGGCCGGGCCGGTAGGTGAGCTCCTTGACCGGCACCTTGACCGAGATGGTGCCGGACTTGGCGAAGGTGAGGTCGAGCTCCAGCTCGTCGCCGAGCGCGGGGGCCTTCTGCCACCCCATGATCATCAGGTGGGTGCCGCCGCGGGCGAGCTGCAGCGCGCCGTGCGCGGGCACGTCCAGGCTGTCCACCTGCTCCATGGCCGACGCGGTCGAGCGGTGCATGGTGACCGACCCGGCGGCCGGGCTGGTCACCTTGACCAGCTGGTCCGGCCCGCCGTCGTTGCGCACGGTCAGGTAGCCGGCCCCCATCCCGCCGGCCGGGGGCAGCGGGATGTAGGAGTCGGCGACGCTCAGCTTCGCCGGCCCCGGGTCGCCGGCGCCGTCCTGGCCGCCCGCCCCGCAGGCGGCCAGGATGGCGCCGCCGCCGAGGGCGGTGGCGACCACGGCGCCCAGCAGGGCCGACCGGCGGAAACGTCGGTTCGCCGCACACCCCTTGATGGTTCGCTCGCTCCGCTCACTCATGCGCCCACCTCGCTGCGTTCGGCAGGCGCTTCGCGCAACACGCCCCCCCTGATGGTTCGCTCGCTCCGCTCACTCACGCCGCGACCCCCTTGGCGAGCAGCGGCAGGTCGTGCTCGTAGGTCTTCTCCTCGGTGCCGCTCATGTAGAGCACGTGCGCCTTGTCGTCCGAGGGGAGGAAGGCCAGCACCTGGGCGCCGTGGGTGGAGGTGACCGTGCCGTCCGCGTTGACCACCGGGTCCTCGATCATGATGCCGAGCGACTTGGCGGCGGTCTTCACCTTCTCCAGGTCGCCGGTGAGGCCTATGAAGTCGCTGCCCATCGAGTCCAGCCAGGTGCGCAGCACCTTGGGGGTGTCGCGCTTCGGGTCGGTGGAGACGAAGACGACGTTGACCTTCTTCCGGTCCTCCGTGGAGAGCGCCTTCATCGCGACGCCGATGTCGCCCATGGTGGTCGGGCAGACGTCCGGGCAGCTGGTGTAGCCGAAGAACAGCAGGGTGGCCTTGCCGTTGGTCTGCTGCCGAAGGTCGTACGGCTGGCCGGAGGTGTCGGTCAGCTGGAGGTCGGGCTTCTCGAAGTTCTTGGCGAGCTTGGTGCCCTGGTACGGGCTGTCCTCCTTCTGCTGGGTGACCTTGGCGGCGGTCGAGCCGCTGCCGGAGGAGCCGCAGGCGGAGAGGCTCAGGGCGGCGGCCAGCGCGAGGGCGGCCGCGCCGGCCAGCCGGGCGGTGCGGGTGGCGCGGTTCGTACGGGTGGTGCGGGGCATGCGAGTTCCGATCGTGCGCGGTGGACCGCCGGCGGGGCGGTGCCCGGGGTGGGCACGGCCCCGCCGGCGCGGGGGTCAGGAGGCGGAGCCGCCGCTCTTGCGGCGCAGGCCGAGCACGCCGACCGCGGTGCCGATCACGCCGACCACGATGCCGACCACGCCGAGGGTGCGGGCGGTGCTGTCGCTGGACTTGCTGTCGCCCGAGGCGGCGGCGTGGTCGGAGCTGTCCCCGTGGGTGCCGGCGGCCGGGGAGGCGGTGACGCCGTGGCTGTCGCCGTGGTCGTCACCACCGGCGGCCTTGGTGAGCTTCAGGACCGGGGCCGGGTGGGCCGGCTCGGGCTGGCCGTCCTTGGACTCGTCGATCCAGCGGACGATGTCGCCGTTGTCGTAGGTCTGCAGGGCCTTGAAGGCCATGTTGTCGGTGTCGGTCGGCAGCGGGCCGAGCGAGACCCGGAACTCCTGGAACTGGCCGGGGGCGACCTTGGTGCCCGCGTCGGCGGTCCAGGTGATCTTGGAGACGGCCTCGTTGACGTCGTTGCCGTGCACCTTGATCGGCTTGTCGAGCTTCGACTTCTCGACGGTCGCGGTCCAGCCCGGCATCGGCAGGGTCCGGACGGAGGCCAGCGGGTGGTCCAGCGGGAGGTTGACCTCCAGCTTCACCGTGCTCGCCGTGTCGCTCTCGTTCGGCACCCGGAAGTCGACGGCCGTGTAGCCGCCCTGGGCGGCCGAGCCCGGGTTCACGGTGACGTGCGCGAAGGCGGGGCCGGCCAGCGCCATCACGGAGGCGGCGGCGGTCAGGGCGACGGCGGCAAGACGGCGGGTGGGAAGGGAACGCATGATGCGGGGTCTCCGATCGGAGCTCGGCGGTCCGCACTGCCGGGCGACGGGGGAACCGTGCCTCGGCGGGGCCGCGCGTGGGGACGTGGGGGGCAGAACCTGGGGCCGTCGTCGCTGTGGGCGGACGGGAACGGCCCGGACACCGCGCACGCCCGGAAGCCGGTACCGTTCAGGGGCACGGGCAACGCCGGGTCAGTACGCGAAGGCCCCGCACGGCGGACCGCGCCGCACCACGCTGTGCCGCAGCACCGCACCCGCCGGGAGCGGACCCTCGCCGCCCCTGGCCCCGAACCGGCGGGCCGGACCGGCCCCACCGAACAGACCGCGCAGCAGCGCGGCCACCAGCACGAACGCCGACCGCAGGGGCGCCGCCCAGTGCTCCCGGGCCGCCGACGCGGTCACCCGCACCAGCCGCCACAGCGCCGCCTCGCCGCGCCGCAGCCACCAGCCCGCCACCAACGCGGCGGCCAGGTGCCCGGCCAGCATCGACGGCGTCATCCCGAACACGCCGCCCTGCCACCAGGGCGCGACGGCGTACGCGTGCGGGTCCAGGCCCGCCGAGGAGACCAGCTGCTCGGGCGACGTACCGGCGGGCAGGCCGACCAGCGTGCCCGGGCGGGCCTCGTTGCAGATCAGCCGACCGGCCGCCTGCGGCATGGTCATCGCACCGTGGTGCATGCCGCCGCCGAAGCCGTGGAAGAGGCAGTGCAGTCCGAGCTGCCCGGCGCCGAGCGCCCCGGCGATGGGCGCCAGCGAACACTCCCGTCCGCCGCACGCCACCGCGAGCACCAGCACTGCGGCGAAACCCGTCGCCAGCGCGACCGGCGGCACGTCGCCGCCACCCGCCAGGGCGTGCCCGGCGGCCGCTATCAGCGTGCACACCAGCGCGAACGGAACCGCCCGGGCAAGCCGCAGATCCCAGGCGGCGGCCCCCACCGGCCGGACCGGTACGGAGGCGCCCGGGAACGGGGCGGCAGGGAGGGCAGTCATGGCCGGGCCATCATCTCATCGCGTACACCACTGACACGGGCAGGGTGGGAAATCCCTACGAATGCCCCGTTCGGCGGCGGCGTGGACCACCGCACGTGCGCCCTTCGGCACAGACCCCGTCCCCAGTCCATCCGCCGAACGGGCGGTAGCCGCCCCCGAGCACGGTTCACCGCCGATTCGTCCGGAGATACCTAGTTGTATGTGGAGCCGCAGCCAGGAGGGACCTCCCGTGGACATCTGGTGGACTCTGCACCTCAAGCGCGACCCGGCCAGCGTCCCGCTGGCCCGGCGCATCCTGCTCGGTGCCATAGCGACGGCGGGCGTCGACCCGCAGATCGCCGACGACCTCGGCGTCGCCCTCACCGAGGCCTGCGCCAACGCCGTCGAGCACGGCGCCACCGGCCGCCCCGACGACGGCTTCCAGGTCACCGCCTCGATCAGCGGCGACCGCCTGCGGGTCGAGGTCACCGACTCCGGCCCCGGCCTGCCGGCCCCCACCGCCCCGCTCGCCCGCCGCCCGGCCGCCCCCGCCGCGTCCCGCCCCACCGCGTCCCGCCCCGCCGCGGCCGGCCGAGGGCCCCGCCGCTCCCGCCGGGCCCGCGCCACCGTCCCGGCGCGCGTCCTCACCGCCCACCGCCCCCGCCACGACGGCCACCCCTACGACACCCATGTGCTCCCCTGCCGCCCCCCGGCCCCCACCCTCCGCCCGGTCGACCTCGACACCCTCCCCGACCTCACTGCCGAATCCGGCCGCGGCCTCTTCCTCATCCACGCCCTCACCGACCACGTCCAACTCCGCAACCACCCCCTCCGGGGCGCCATCGTGAGCTTCGACAAGATCCTCAAGTGGCAGGACGATGCCCTCCTGCGGACGGCTTCCTGAGGGTGGCCCGCGCCGGCTGGTCACCGCACGAACGTCGTCGGGTGCCGTGGCAGCCAGCGGTGTGGCGGCCAGGGTGAACGGATGCCTCGGCAGCGGATCCGCGTGCGGGCTTCGACGGCTCGCCTGGGCGTGGGAGCACGTGGCTCGCTGCTGCGCGCGGCCTCCCCACCTCAGGGCTGGCGGGGCGCCTCGCTCCCGGGCGGTCAGTCCTGGGCGGGGCGGCGGCGGGTCAGGAAGAGGAGGGTGATGCCCAGGAGGAGGGCGGTGGTGCCGGCGATGGCGAGGGGGCGCGAGGCGGTGCCGGCGCCGGTGTCGGCGAGGTGGGTGGGGGCGGTCGGGGCGGGGGTGCGGTTGGTGTAGCCGGCGGTGAGCTGGGGGCAGGTGTACTTCTTCGCCGGGGCGGAGCCGCTCGGGAGCACCTCGGACTTGGCGGTGAAGGTGAGGCGGTGGTCGCCGATGGTGGTGGCCCGCAGCTGCAGGGTGAGCTTCTGGCCCGGGGCGAGCTGGTAGCTGCCGGTGTTGACGGGCGTC
The DNA here is from genome assembly GCF_053598235.1 of Kitasatospora sp. NPDC001159. Classification (NCBI taxonomy): domain Bacteria; kingdom Bacillati; phylum Actinomycetota; class Actinomycetes; order Kitasatosporales; family Streptomycetaceae; genus Kitasatospora; species Kitasatospora sp. NPDC001159. Next base: position 7,342 of record NZ_JBSFJV010000107.1, on the reverse strand, counting down.
CCGGAGACGGTGATGGGCTTCCAGACGCCGCCGGGGGCGCGCAGTTCCGCGTTGAGGTCGCTGGTGCTGCCGTCGGAGAGGGCGACGGTGGTGGTGAGTTCCTTGACCGTCGTGGTGCTGATGTTGTCGAACGTGACCGCGAGCTGCCCCGAGGTGCTGCTGCCGGTGACCGGCATCTGGACCGCCGCCGGGCCCTCCGGGCAGTCGGCGGGGGCGCCGGTCGCGGTCGGGGTAGCCGAGGGCGTCGCGGTGGGGCTGGCGCCGGCGGACGGAGCGTCCGTGGGGCCGGTCGTGGCGCTCGGGGCCGGAGCGGACGGCGTCACCGTCGGTGTCGCCGCGGGTGTCGCCGACGGCGTCGCGGTGGGCGAGGAGTCGGCGGCGAGGGCGGGGACCGTACCGAGGGCGACCGGGCCGGCGGTGAGCACGAGGATGGTGCAGGCGGCGGGAAGGCGGGCGGGTCGCATCGGTGGGCTCCAGCGGTCGGGTCGGGGGTTCGCTCTCCGGGGGAAGACCGCCGAGGGGCGCGAACGGTTGTCCGCGCCCCTCGGGTTCATCCGACGCGGGATCAGCTGTGCGTGCCGGCCTTGCGACGGCGCAGCACGAACAGGGTGCCGGCGCCGGCCGCCAGCACCGCCGCGCCGCCCAGGGCGATCGGCAGGGTGTTGGAGTCGGCACCGGTGTGGGCCAGCTCCGGACCGGTCGACGCCGAGGCGGACGCGGAGGCCGGGACGGCTGCCGGGGTGGTGGCTGCCGGGGTGGTGGCGGCCGGGGTGGTGGTCGATCCGGCGTCAACCACCTTGAAGAGGTCGTTGACGCGGTAGTCGCCGCCGTAGGAGAGGCAGCTGTCGGTGGCGGGGGCGCCCGGCACGTCCTTGCTCTCGAAGCTCTCGGAGTTACCGCTCAGCTGGGCGAAGTAGCGGGCGGTGACGGCCTTGTCGGTGGCTGCGAGGCGAACCTGGAAGGCGAGCTTCTCACCCTTGGCGATCTTGTACTGGCCGAGGTTCACCATCAGGTAGGCGGCGTCGCCCTTGACGGTGCTCGCCGAAGGGGTCTTCCAGTCCCCGCCGGGCAGCTTCACCTGGATGTTGAAGGCGTCCTTGCCCCAGGTGACCGGGTTGGTCACCGGCTCGGTCTCGGCCACGCTGGTGAAGAAGAAGTAGGTGTCGACCTTCTTGAGGTCGACCGGGCTGGTGTTCTCGAAGGTCACCGTTGCCTCCTGCGCCGGACCGCCCTTGACCAGGGTGGTCTTCGCGAGGCCGGTGCCGGTGACCTTGAGGTCCTGGTGCAGGTAACCGCGGCAGGGGCCGCCGCTGGGCATCGGGATCGGCGGGGTCGGCAGGTTCGTCGGCTTGGCGGTGGCCGTCGGGGCAGGGGTGCCCGGCGCGGTCGCGGTGGGGCTGGGTGCGGTGGTGGCGCTCGGGGTGGCGGTCGCAGTGCCGGTGGGGGTCGGGGTCGCGGGGACCCCGACGGCGCTCGCGGAGGTGGCGCAGACCGTGGCGCCGAGGGAGAGCGCCACCAGCGTGGACGCGGCCAGAAGGCGGGAAGAGCGCACGTTACAAGGCTCCAGCTTTGGGTGAAATATGGCTGATTTCGGGCGACTTGAGGCTTCGGCGAAGGCCGTCGGCGCTGGTCGCGTGCGCGTACCCTATCGGGCGGCGGCGGCCTGATCTCGACTGGGGGGAGTAGGAGAAGGCGCCCCCGGTTGCCGGGGCCCGGGGGCGGTCGGACGATGGGGTGCATGATGCACCAGATGCGAGCCGAGTACGGCGCCGACGGCGAGGCCGGCGGGGTGCGGCTGTGGCACATGGTCCGGGGCGGGCAGAGCGTGGCGATGTGCGGCCGTGAGCTCGATCCGGGGGCTCCGGTGCGGGAGGCGGCGGACTGGGGGAAGACCCCCGAACTGTGCTGCCACACCTGCGGGGCGTACTTCCTGCGCGAGCAGCCGTACCTGGCGGCCGAGCACCCGTGAGGCCGGCTGTGGCCGTGACGCAGGCGCCGCTGTGGTCGGGGCTACCGTGATCGGCATGGAGGAATCTTTCGTCCGGCCGCGGTCGTTGACCCGTGCGGCCGTCGGGCTGCGGTCCGGTGCGCCGGGCCTGCCCGAGCACGTGGACCGTCTCTGCGCGCTGGTCGAGCGGGTGGACCCGCTGATCCACGCCTTCGTGCCGGAGCCCGGACGGCATGACCGACTGCGGGCGCGGGCACGGGAGTTGGCGGCGCGGTACCCGGAGCCGGCCGGGCGACCGCCGCTGTACGGGGTGGCGGTGGGGGTCAAGGACATCGTGCACGTGGACGGGCTGCCGACGCACGGTGGTTCGGCGTTGCCGCCGGGGGTGTTGGCGGGTCCGCAGGCCGTGGTGGTGGACCGGTTGCTGGCGGCGGGAGCGATGGTCGCGGGCAAGACGGTGACCGCCGAGTTCGCGGCGAGCGCCCCGGGCCCGACCCGCAATCCGCACCATCCGGGGCACACCCCGGGCGGTTCCAGCAGCGGTTCGGCGGCGGCGGTCGCGGCGGGGCTGGTGCCGCTGGCGATCGGCACCCAGACGGTCGGTTCGGTGATCCGCCCGGCCGCGTACTGCGGGGTGGTGGGTTTCCGGCCGACGTACGGGCGGATCCCGATTTCGGGCGTGATCCCGAACGCGCCGAGCTTCGACACCCTGGGCGTGTTCACCGCCGACCTGGCGGGTGCGGCGCTGGCGGCCTCGCTGCTCTGCGACGACTGGCGGACCGGAGCCGCAACGGACCTGCCCGTGCTCGGCGTGCCGGACGGCTCGTACCTGGAGCGGGCCGAACCGGCCGCGCTGCGGGCCTTCGAGGGGTGGGTGGAGCGGCTGGAGCGGGCCGGGTTGACGGTGCGCCGGGTTCCGCTGTTCCCGCACTTCGCCGAGATCACCCGGCAGTTGCAGAACGTCAACCGTTTCGAGCTGGCCCGCAGTCACGCCGACTGGTTCGCCCGGTTCGGCGGCCTGTACCGGTCGGAGACGGTGGCGAGCATCCGGGTCGGCCAGGGCGTCGCGGCCGAGGACCGGGCGGCCGCGCTGCAGTTCCGGGAGCGGTTGCGTGAGCAGGTGGCGGCGGCGACCGCCGAGGCCGGGGTGGACCTGTGGCTGGCGCCCTCGGCGACCGGCGGTGCGCCGGAGGGCCTGCACAGCACCGGGGACGCGGTGATGTCGCTGCCGTGGAGCTTCCTCGGCCTGCCCGCGCTGAGCCTGCCGGTCGGCCGGACCGCGGCCGGGCTGCCGCTCGGGCTCCAGGTGGTCGGCGCGGCGGGCGACGATGAGCGGCTGCTCGCCCAGGCCGCCGTGCTGGAACGGGCGTTGGGCTAGGGCCGGATCGGCTACGGCGGGCGTACGGGGAGCGGCTCGACCTGGTGGTCGCCCGGGGGCTCGGCCATCGGCGGATCATCGTGGAACCGACCGTCGTTGATCAGGCGATCGGATTCGTTACCGCCTGCCTGGAGGGTGCTGTCGTATGAAGCTCGTCGAACTGCACGCGCAAGCCATGGAGTTGGCCGCCGAGGTGGTGGACACCGTACGGCCGGACCAGCTGGACCTGCCCACCCCCTGCGCCGGTTGGACGCTGCGCCGGCTCCTGGAGCACTGCGTCGGCCAGCACCAGGGCTTCGCCGCGGCCGCCCGCGGCGCCGGGCCCGACCTCGCGCTGTTCGCGGACGCCCCGGTCGACGTGGACCCGGCGGGCCTCTTCCGCCGGACCGGCGCCGACCTCACCGCCGCCTTCCGGGAGGCGGCCGCCGTCGACCGGGCGCTGTGGCTGCCCGAGATCCGCGACGGTGGACCGTTCCCGCTCGCGCGGGCGGTGGGCTTCCACCTGCTCGACACCCTGGTGCACGGCTGGGACGTCGCCGCCGCGCTCGGCACCCCGGGCGCGCTGGTCGTGGCGGTGGAGCACGACGACGCCCTGGTCGACGCGCTGTTGGCGGTGACCGAGACCGTCCCGAACGCGCCGGAACACCGGGCGCCCGGCCGGGCCTTCCGCCCGGGCCTCGAACCCGGCGGCGACGGCCGGTTCGACCGCGCCCTGGCGCTGCTCGGCCGCGACCCGGACTGGAAGGCCGCCTAGGTCTCCCGGTCCCGGGTCTCGTCCGGGAAGCGCGGCCCGCCGATCAGGAAGAGCAGCGCCGCGGTCGGAAAGCCGAGCGAGGCGGCCGCCAACGCGATGAACTGCCAGAACATCTTCCGCTCCTCGTCAGTCCTGGGCCGCCCGGACACCCGTAGGTGGTGCCAAACCTGACCGGCTCCGATTGGCCGAATTGTCCAGTCGCTATCCGACGGTATGGCCGAATTGCCCCGGCTGCCACCGGACGGCGGGCACCGGCCCGCGCCACACCGACGCACGGGTCTGGGCGCGGGCCGGGGGCGGCGTCCAGACTGTCGGGATGCAGCTACAGCTCGCAGGGGAAGCACGGCGGCCCGACCGTGAGAGCGAGGACTTCGCGGCGGCCTCGCCGGAGGCGCTGGTCCTGCTGGACGGCGCGAGTTCGCCGACCGGCCTGGAGTCCGGGTGCCGGCACGGAACGGCCTGGTACGTCCGTCGGTTGGGGGTGCACCTGCTCGCCCGGCTCACCGACCGCATGGACCGCTCGATCGCCGAGTGCCTGGCCGATGCCATCGTGGAGACGGCCGCGCTGCACGGCGGCCGCTGCGACCTCGCCCACCCCAACACCCCCGCCGCGGTGGTGGTCGCGGCCCGGCGGCACGGCGAGTCGCTGGAGTACCTGGTGCTTGGCGACTCGCTGCTGGTGCTGGAGTTCAAGGACGGCCCGCCGAAGGTGATCGGGGACAACCAGCGCTTCCCCGACGGGGAGGGCCTGCGCCGCCAGGTCTGGGAGACCGTCCCCGGCTCGGCCGAGCGGGCCGCGTTGCACCTGGAGTACGCGCTGGCGCTGCGCGCCGCCCGCAACCGGGGCAACGGCCCGTGGATCGCCGCCGCCAGCCCGCGCGCGGCCGAGCACGCCGAGACCGGCTTCGTCCGGTTGGACCGGCTGCACGCGCTGGCGGCCCTCACCGACGGCGCCTCGCGCTACACCGAGCGTTTCGGGCTGGGCAGTTGGGGCGATGTGCTGCGGCTGCTCGCGGAGTCCGGCCCGGGCGAGCTGATCGCACAGGTCCGCGAGGTGGAGCGGGCGGACGCCGCGTGCGAGCGCTGGCCGCGCGGCAAGACCCACGACGACGCCTCTGCCCTCTACGCGCTGCTGTAGCCGGGCCCGGACCGTGTGGTCCGGGCCCGCTCGGTGGAAGGGGGTCAGTGAGTCGATCTCGCCGGCGATCACCCGGAGCAGCGCGCCGCCGTCCTCGGAGCTGAGCAGCTTGACGCTGCCGCCGCGGATGTCCTGGGCAGCCATCCCACCTGGTCGGCGGAGTACCACCGCACGTCCGGAAGGTGGTAGGCGACCTCCGCGCGCTCGGAGGCTGATCGGCGATGAACGCGATCGGGGGAGCGAAGTTGAGCCGATACGTGTTCGAGTGCACGGACTCGGACTTGGGACTCCAGCAGGTGCGCGACGACACGAACTACTCGCAGATGCTCAGCTTCTCCGTTAGGGCACCTCACCTGCTCTGCGCTCGAGGGGGACTGGGGCCGGTTGTCAACCCGACGGTCACCCACACCGCATGACTGAAACTATTTGCGCCTCAGGAAAGTAAATGCCACACTAGCAACGGGAAGCGGGGGCCGAGGAGAGCCCCTTCGCACGGAACAGGGGGTCAACCATGGATGCGCAGGAGGCACTCCGTATCGCCGGCGCCGCACAACGGTCTGCGTCGGGCAGTCGGATGCCGACGTGGGGGCCATCAGTGGTCGCTGGCTTGTTCGCCGCCGGATTCATGGGAGTCGGAGCCGCGCTTCTCCCGCAGATGCCGCGGGCGTTGGCCTGGGTGCTGCTTACGGTCGCGCTCGTGTCGTGGCTCCTGATGGCACCCATGGCGTTTCGCCGCTGGGGCGGGGTTCTTCCGCAGCTCACCAATCGCAGCAAGGCCCAGCGTTGGACGGACGTGGCGCCGACCTTGGTGGCTGGACTGGTTGCCGTGGTGGTCTGGGCGACCGTCGGGCTCGCCTGGATGCTTATCGTCAGCGGGGTCACCATGGGTGCGGCGGAGTGGTACCGACTGACTAGGCGAAGCCAGTGAACCCCGCATCGAGCGGAGGCCTGGACGCGTCGTTCCAGCACCCCACGAGACTGGCTGTCGTGGCCTTTCTCTCCGGCTGTGCTGAGGCCGACTTCCGAACGGTCCGCGAGCAGTGCCAGCTGTCGGACTCTGCCCTGAGCCGGCTGGCGACCGCGCTGGAAGCCGAGAAGCACGTCAGGATCCGGAAGGGGTACTTCGGGCGCCGGCCACGCACCTGGCTGTCCCTAACGCCCTCCGGGCGGGATAGTCTGGCGGCTCACTTGGCCGCTCTGCAGGAGATCGCCGAGCGCAATGCGCGCAACGCGGCGGCCCTCAACCAGTAGCGCCGCCAACGCAAAAGCACCGGTGGGTGCCCATCTTCACCATGGGCACCCACCGGCTTGTGACCGTACGGTCAGGTAGTGGCTGTCAGCAGCCCCAGTCGGCGGTGAAGCCGATGCTGGCGGCGCTCACGGCGCTCGCCACGCCGCCGCAGGGGCCGCTGGAGGTGGTGACGGTGAGCGGCGAGGTGGCCGGGGCGTCCGAGGTGGCCGCGGCGCCGAACTCCTCGGCGGTGGTGTAAGCGGTGTAGCCCTGGATGAGCTGGTCAGCGGTGTTCATCTGTACTCCTTCCGGTTCAGCGAGTGCGAGCTGGTCAGCAGCCCAGGACGTGCGTGGCGGTGACCGCGCCGAGGGAGGCGGCAGCGCCCTGCACCGCGCTCCAGGCCAGCCCGGCGCACTCCGGCGAGGAGGCGGTGGCGATCGACGGGGTGGTGGCCGGGGCGCCCGAGGTGGCCGCGGCGCCGAACTCCTCGGCGGTGGTGTAAGCGGTGTAGCCCTGGATGAGCTGGTCAGCGGTGTTCATCTGTACCCTCTGATCTGAGTCATGGAGCCGGGCGTTTCCCGCTCTCGGAAGTAGTTGATCACTTTCGCCGACCGTGCGGGAGTTGAAAGTAACCCCGACTCTTGCTCGAACGACCTCTCTGACCTGGGGCTTTGCAGGGAAGGTCGCAACCAATACGGACAGGCGGGCAGCAATCAGGGGGCAGTACTCCTCCTGCGGCGGCGCGGGGCATGACGTTGTCGAGAGCGGGGTGCGGCGTACGCAGAGCGGCACGGTATGAGGGGGCGGCATACCTCTACCTGTCGACCCGCTCGCCGATGAAGCTGGCCGACGCGCTGGAGGAGGCCCGGCGCGGCGCCCGGACGTAACGGGC